>NZ_SMGG01000003.1:1044769-1277482 GCF_004339245.1 Seleniivibrio woodruffii | reverse complement strand
GTCAGCCCTACCCCTGTCATGCTCTGTTTGAACTGACCGGGAGTCGTCTGCATGGACCAGTTGTCGGGGGTTGTGTAGCCGTCCGCCTCAAAGGCGCTGGCAACACCGACCGAGCCAAGCAGAAGGACTGTTATAAACAGACTGCTCAACAAATGTCGCATGGTTCCTCCTTGTGGGTAATTCGAAAATGAAGAAAAGTGCATAATATATGCACTAAATCTACATGTTTACACATTTAATACCATCAGGTTGGTCAAGCTTAGGTTAAGAATGGGTTAAGAACGAAAAAATTGTGAAATTTATGTGGCACTAAGAGGTTATACTCAGAAGAACATAACGTCTGATAGCGGAGAGATCTTCGTCGGATATTCCGGAGTGCTGCTGCATGGATTTAAGGATATTCTCCCAGCGGGATTTATTAAATCTGTTAAGAGCCGCAGCGGCATGGCATGTGCTGCACTGCTCATAATACTTCTTTTCGTATTCCCTGAGGGATTCTGTGAGTGTCGGCGCAAGGAGGCCTTCGCTCACCTTGACGCTGACCGCCACTTCATAAAATCCCTTGCTTTTTTTCCCTGTGAAGCGGAGCGAATCCACATCGGATGTAAATCCGTTCTGAATGGTCATCTGAGGGTCGGAATAGAGTTCGCCGTGCTTTTTATCAGTCCAGAGGTAAGCCCTTCCGCTCACTGTCTCCGTGCCGAAATATACCTCTGTTGCACCGGAACTGATATTCCTGTTCAGAAATCCATTTCTGCTCTCGGAAAAGGCAAAGAACACAAATACACTAAATATGGTTATGGCTAAAATAAATAGTATTTTTCTCAAAATAGCACCGTACTAAAAACTAGTACATCACATCGAAGGTAAAATCAACGTAAAATAACACTTTACAGTTTACTATTCACAACAACAGGATTGTCATACGCAGTGTTATCTTTCACTTTTTCGGTCAGTTTTCTCAGCGACACCAGACAGCTGTGGGCTGAGCACGCCTGTGCCAGACGTGATGTGGGCTTGTCGGATGTCAGCACGTTCGGGTTTCCGCTTATGCATCTTGTACCGGGCACTCCGGGTTTTTCGGGAGCATACCACGCCCCTTCGTCCACACGGACAACATTCCTCATCACCCTTTTGCTCAGAACCGCACCGCAGATTATTGCGCCTCTGTCGTTGTAAACCTCAACGTTGTCTCCGTCGCTTATACCCAGCATTTTTGCATCGGCAGGGTTTATCACAACAGGTTCACGGCCGTTGACCTTGTATTTTTTGCCCAGAGGGAGGTTGTCCATCTGGGAGTGAAGCCTGTATTTCGGATGTATCGAGATAAGATGGAACCTGTGCTTTTTGGCCATCTTTCCGCCCAGCCACTCCTGCGGTTCGTACCATGTGGGGTGTCCCAGACAGTCGCTGTAGCCGTAGCTGGATATCTTTTCGCAGTGTATCTCAATTTTCCCCGACGGGGTGAACAGCGGGTTCGTATTGGGATTTTTTATAAAATCCTCAAACCTGACATATTTTTTATCTTCCGGCTTCTGAGTAAGTTTTATGTGACCGACTTTCCAGAATTTATCGAAGGGTAGATTGTTCCCTGTGCCCTCATAGCTCCATTTAACCCATTCCATCACAGACTTGCCCATGGTGAACTTCTTTTCGAACCCGAGGCGTTTTGCAATCTGGGCAAGTATCCAGTAGTCGTCTTTTGACTCGTACATGGGTTTGACAACCTGCCTGAGAGCCCATAAATATGTAACGTTGCTGACGAAGCTGAACCCGATGTCATTTCTTTCGAAAGAGGTTGTGGACGGGAAAACTATATCGGAAAACTTTGCCCACGGAGTCCAGACTATCTCATGGGTTATCATGGTATCCACTTTACGCAGTCCTGCGATCAGGGTGTTTATGTCCTGATGATGGGTCATTGAGTTTGCACCCATGTTGTATATCAGCTTTACGTCGGGATAGGTTATCTTAGTTCCGTTGAAATCGATCGTTCTGCCGGGGTTCATCAGCATTTCGCCCATGCGTGATGCCGGAATGATGGTTCTGGCGGGGTTTCTGCCCTGAGAGAGTCTGCGGGGAAGTTTTCCCGCCACACCCAGAAGGCCGCCGCCGAAGTTTATCCCCGATCCGGGCTTGCCTATGTTTCCAAGCATGCTGGCAAGTGTCACAAGGCTCCAGTGGTACTGCTCGCCGTGCTCTATTCTCTGGGGACCGTACAAACTTCCTATCAGTGTCTTGTCGCTTCTCAGGGTCTCTGTCAGCTCCACAAGACGCTTAACGGAGACTCCGCATATCTTCTCAGCCCATGCGAGGTTTTTAGGGATCCCGTCCTCTTTTCCCAGAAGGTAGTCGAGAAACATGCTGAATCCCACGGTATATTTATCTATAAATGATTTGCTGTATTTTCCGGTTGTATAAAGGTAGTGACACATGCCCAGTATCATGGCGGTGTCTGTTCCGGGGCGCACAGGTATCCACTCTGCCCCCAGTTCTTTAGCCGTATCGTTGTATACGGGATCAATGCATATGAATTTTATTCCAAGACGCTTGAAGCGCTGGAACCATTTTATTCTGGAGAAATCGGGCACGCCCACATCTATCAGAAAAGATTTGAGCGGATCCATCCCCCACAGGACGATGGTTTTAGTATTTGCGGCGATCATTTCGTATGAGGTCTGCTTGCTGTATATCTCGGCACTGCCCAGAATATACGGCATAAGCTGACTTGAGGCACCTGCCGAATAGTCGCTGATGGTATCGGTGAACCCTCCGAACAGCCCCAGAAAACGTCCCTGAAGAGTGTTCGGTCTGTTTATGGCTCCCGCCTGTGACCATCCCGCAAAGGATGTGCGGAAGATGGATTCGTTACCCCATTTCTGCTTGGCTTCCAGAAGCTTTTCCGCAGCAAGATCCAGAGCGGTCTGCCAGCTTACGGAGACAAAATCCTCAACTCCTCTCAGCTCGTTCTGTCTTCTGCCCTCCAGAAAGCTCTTCCTTACGCAGGGAGTCTTTATTCTGTTTGGCGAATTGACATAATCCGCCAGACTGCGCATCATGTCCGTATCCATGGATATGGCAGGATGGGGAGTTGTCGACACCAGCTTTCCGTTCTTAACGGTAGCATTCACCGGACCGAAATGTGTTCCGTGTGAAATTGTCTCTTCGTGGTGACCTGCAAGAGCATCATCGGCAGAAAAGGCGGAATACAGCGATACCATCGCCGCCATTCTCATCAGTTCTCTTCTGGAAATGTTATCCTTCATTCTTCTGTACCTCTGCCTAATCCGCCATGTTGTTCATAAACAGGCCTTTGCACTCAGTGCACGCATTCTTCGGCTGTTCGTAGCATATTCTGGCCTGAGTGCCCACATTCGGTTCCGAACTGAGATAGAAATCCCAGCCGAGACTGACACAAAGCCTGCGCACGATGGCAAGCCCGAAGCCGAACCCTTCCGCATGGTTTTTTGCATTGCTGTTTTTCAGCTGAAGCAGGGTTTCGCCTTTAATGCCCGTTCCGGAGTCATGCACCTGAATGCAGTGTGAGCTCAAATATATATCAACAGTTCCCGATTTTGTATATGTAAACGAGTTTCTTATAAGATTCGCTATCAGAATCTTAATGAGCTGCGGTTCAACATTAATATGTATTTCATACGCATCATGAACCACAACCTCCACAGGTTTGTTGTCTATCAGGTAGGCGTTCTCCTGAATTATCTCCTGAACAACGTCCGCAACCCTGATATCCCTGCGCTCGAACTTATCCAGATTTCTGTGGCGGGAGAGCCAGAGGAACGATTTGATAAGGTGTTCCATGTTTGCCGTAGCACGGTTCAGCCTGCCCAGAATCTTTTTGGTGTCATCATCGAAATCCGGTCTTTTTATTTCAAGAAGCTCCAGAGAGTTCTTTATGGTGGTTACAGGGGTTCTCAGCTCATGGGATGCATCCCTTGCGAAGGAGGTTTCCCTCTCAACAGACTCCTGCATGCTGTTCAGGGCACTTTTGAGAGTTGCGGCCAGAAGTCCGATCTCATCATCGTTGAACTTGCTGTCAAAGTCGTCCGGCAGTTTCTCCTTGGGGTTGCGCTCCCTGATTATCTTGCCCAGACGTATCACGGGACCTATGACCTTATGTGCCGTTATCAGCCCCAAAGTCACCCCGAAAATAAGTATGGGCAGCAGGGTAAGCAGAATTGTCCTCTGGAGCGAAACGAGGGAGTCATCGTTCATATGCTGCCTTGTAACATTATACAGCAGGTAGAACTTGTCGCCGTCCGGCAGTTTTTTTATAAGAATGCAGTATCTCTGCTTATCGTTATCTGTAAAGTATGTCCCCGGTTTAAGCGCCGGCAGTTTCTTTGCAACCCAATGGGGAAGCAGGTCTTCGCCGTAATAGTGTGTGATATACGGAGATGTTGCGGTAAGAGCGTTGAATGCGTTGGATGTAGGCGCCGCAAAGGAGGCCAGATATGCGCTGAGATAATACTCCGCCTCAACCTTCAGTCTGTTCTCCATGGATCTTGTCTCGCTGATTCTGGTTGCAACTATAACCGCAATTACCGTAAGGGAGCTGAGCAGCAGACTGTATCCGATGAAAACCAGAATTATCCTTCGCCGAAGACTGGATCTATACTTCAAGGAGGTTTTCCTCCGCCGAAATAAGGTATCCCCTGCCCCTTACGCTGTGAATGAGCTGTCGGCTGAAAGGCTTGTCAACAAGCTGTCTGAGCGTATAAAAATGGACTTTAAGGGAATCCGTCAGCGGGGGCTGATCCTTCCATACGGCGTATTCTATCTCCTCTTTCGTGGCGTATCCGGGATACTGCTCCACCAGTTTCATCAGAATGGCGTAGCAGATGGGCGGCAGATCTATTCTCGTTCCGCCTCTTGTAACAGTGCCCTTTTCAACGTCCACACAGAGATCCTCGATGCAGAACAGGTCGGCCATTCCCTGTTTGGAGCGGCGAACCAGCGCACTCAGGCGCATCCTCAGTTCCGCAAGCTCGAAAGGCTTTGCAAGATAGTCGTCAGTACCGGACTCGAATCCGGTCAGCTTGTCGTCAAGCATTGTTCTGGCGGTCAGCATCAGGATGGGGGTGTTAAGGCGCAGTTTGTGCCTTATCAGACTGCATGTCTCGAAACCGTCAATCCCGGGCAGATTGATGTCGAGAATTATTGCGTCGTAATGATTGTCGTGAAGCAGCTCCAAAGCCGCTTCGCCCGATGAGCAATAGTCAGCCGTACAGCCGTTCAGTTCAAAAAAATCCAAAACGTTTTCCGCTAAGTCTGTGTCATCTTCAATTAATAATAATCTCATATTGTGCCTGTAAGTTACTATAGGTCATATGCCAAATATTTCACGCACTTTTTACGGGTTTCATAATAAATGTTTAGCCAGTGCGAGGTTAAGAGAAGGTTAAGAGAAGCAGAAATAGCGGATGAATAATGTTTTTTTTATGAATACCGGATTATTATTAAAATTGTAAACGGGTTAGTGGCGTTTAAATAATTCCAGCAAACGTTTAGAAGCCGCCGCCGGAGGAAGCACCCCCTTCTCAACCGCCTCACGGACGCTTTCGAACATGCTCTCAACATTCCTGTTTGAAAGAAACATATCTTTCAGGTCGTCCATGAGCAGTGTCCAGAACCAGTCCACCGACTGCTTTCTGCGCTTTTCGTCAAACTCTCCACTATTTGTGAGCTTTTGCCTGTAATCGCAGACCATCTCCCATATTTCAGAGATCCCCTCTTTATACATTGCACTGCACAGCTTAACGGGAACCTGCCAGTTGGGGCTTTTCGGGCGAAGAATATGGAGAGCGTTAACGTACTGCTGTGCGGCAACCTCCGCACGCAGACGGTTTGAACCTTCGGCCTTGTTAATGATTATTGCGTCGGCAATCTCCATCACGCCCTTTTTGATCCCCTGAAGCTCGTCGCCTGCATTTGCAAGCTGAAGGAGCATAAAGAAATCAACCATCGACGCAACTGTTATCTCCGACTGGCCCACACCCACCGTTTCAATGAGTATCACATCATAGCCAGCCGCTTCGCACAGAAGCATCGTCTCCCTTGTTTTCCGTGCAACGCCGCCAAGGGTCGCTCCAGCCGGAGAGGGACGTATGAATGCGTTCTCGTCTCTGGCCAGTTCCTCCATACGGGTCTTATCGCCCAGAATGGAACCGCCCGTAATCTGTGATGTGGGATCAACCGCAAGAACGGCCACTCTGTGACCCTGAGATGTAAGATGTTTGCCGAATGCCTCGATAAAGGTGCTCTTGCCGACGCCCGGTACACCGGAAATCCCGATTCTCACGGAATTTCCGGTATGGGGCAGTATCTTTTCAAGAAGCTGATTAGCCGCCTGATTATGCTCCGGATTCTTGCTCTCTATAAGGGTGATACCCTTTGCCAGAGGGCGCAGTTTACGTTCAAGTATTCCGCAGGCAAGCGTTTCAACCTCACTCAAATCTAAGCTCCGACAGCCTTTTTAACCGCTTCCAGAGTCTCTCTGACAGACTTGGTTATGGGAGTTCCGGGGCCGAAGATGCAGGATGCTCCCGCCGCATACAGCTCATCGTAGTCCTGTCTGGGGATTACGCCGCCGCAGACGATGATGATGTCTTCTGCACCGAGCTTTTTAAGCTCTGCCGCAAGCTGGGGAACAAGGGTTTTGTGACCTGCCGCAAGGGAGGACACGCCCACAACGTGAACGTCGTTCTCAACAGCCATTTTGGCTGCTTCCTCAGGGGTTTGGAAAAGGGGTCCGACGTCAACGTCGAACCCGCAGTCTGCATAGGCTGAGGCAACCACTTTCGCCCCTCTGTCATGTCCGTCCTGTCCCATTTTTGCAATGAGAATACGTGGACGGCGGCCAGTTTTCTTTTCGAAATCATCAATGTCTTTCTTTATACCGGCAAAGGTTTCGTCTGTTTCAAACATAGAGCCGTATGCTCCCGACACAAGTTTTATGTCTGCCTTGTGTCTGCCGAATTTCTTCTCCATGGCGTCGGATATTTCCCCGACTGTGGCACGCAGTCTCGCGGCCTTAACGCAGAACTCAAGAAGGTTCGCCTTGGGATCATCGCATGCGGCGGTGATGGCATCAAGAGCTGCCTGACAGGCGGCATTGTCTCTTTCAGCCTTTATCCTGTTCAGACGCTTTATCTGGGACTCACGCACTGCGGTGTTGTCAATGTCCAGAACGTCTATCGGGTCTTCCTGTGCAAGTTTGTACTTATTCACACCCACGATAACGTCTTTTCCGCTGTCGATGGCCGCCTGCTTTTTGGCCGCAGACTCCTCGATCTTAAGCTTGGGCAGACCGCTTTCGATTGCCTTGGTCATTCCGCCCAGTTTCTCTATCTCTGCCAGTTCAACCTTGGCCTTGTCGATGAGCTGCTGGGTGAGCGATTCGATGTAATATGAACCGCCGAGGGGGTCGATAACCTTGGTTATGCCCGTCTCTTCCTGAATGACAAGCTGAGTGTTTCTGGCGATCCTTGCAGACTGCACAGTGGGAAGGGCTATAGCCTCATCCAGAGCGTTTGTGTGCAATGACTGGGTTCCGCCCAGAACAGCCGCCATAGCTTCGATGGTGGTTCTGATAACGTTATTGTATGGATCCTGCTCCGTGAGCGACCAGCCGGATGTCTGGCAGTGGGTACGCAGAGCAAGGGATTTCTGGTTTTGGGGACTGAACTGTGAAACGATCTCGCTCCAGAGGAATCTTGCCGCTCTCAGCTTGGCAATCTCCATGAAAAAGTTCATGCCGATGCCGAAGAAGAACGACAGACGGGGAGCGAAGGCATCAATATCAAGCCCTTTTGAGAGAGCCGCCTTGATGTATTCCAGACCGTCGGCCAGTGTGTATGCCAGTTCGAGAACGTTGTTGGCTCCGGCCTCCTGAATGTGGTAGCCGGAAATTGATATCGAGTTGAACTTGGGCATATATTTGCTTGTATATTCAATGATATCCGCAATTATTCTCATTGAGGGTGCGGGAGGATAGATGTAGGTGTTGCGCACCATGAACTCTTTCAGGATGTCGTTCTGGATGGTTCCAGCCAGCCTGTCCTGAGTCACGCCCTGCTCCTCCGCCGCCACGATGTACATGGACATGATGGGCAGAACCGCACCGTTCATGGTCATGGACACCGATACGTCGCCCAGCGGTATGCTGTCGAACAGGATCTTCATATCCTCAACTGAATCTATCGCAACGCCTGCCTTACCCACGTCGCCGACCACTCTGGGGTGGTCAGAGTCGTAGCCTCTGTGGGTTGCAAGGTCGAAAGCCACGGACAGACCCTGCTGTCCTGCGGCGAGGTTCTTTTTATAAAATGCGTTGGATTCCTCTGCCGTTGAAAAGCCCGCATACTGGCGCACTGTCCAGGGCTTGCCCGCATACATTGTCGCCATGGGGCCACGAACAAAGGGAGCCATGCCGGGAAGCGTGTCCGCATTCTCCAGCCTGTCAAAATCGTCTTTAGTGTAAAGAGGTTTAACGTCGATACCTTCCGCCGTTTTCCATGTCAGACGGTCAAGGGTTTCCGACTTGATCTCTTTCTTCGCCAGCTTTTCCCAGTCCTCAAGGGACTTGCGTACAGACATATATTTCCTCACTTTATATATTTGCAAAAAAACGTTCATCCATGAAGATTTTTTGTCTACGCTCCGTTCGGCAGAAGCCTCAATCCGCTCACGCTGAGTTCATACTGAAGTTTCACCGACAAAGCATGCTATAGCATTCCGACTCCCTCAAGTGAAACAAAAAGAGGGGGGATCCCCCTCCGGATTGTTGGCAAACAATACACAGAACAGTCATTCTGAACGAAGTGAAGAATCTCAGCAGAGATCCTTCGGCTGCGCCTCAGGATGACGATAACTTATATTATCTCTGGCTTTGCCATCAACCCGAAGGGGATGTTTCCATCCCCTCTTTAACTATAGCACTAAATTTTAAATCTTACTCAACAACAGCCAGTTTATCGCCTGTGGCAACCGTCTGGTCGAGAACAACAAAGAGGTTCTGAACGGTTCCGGCCTTGGGAGCCTTTATCTCGTTCTCCATCTTCATTGCCACAAGGATCATAAGGGGCTGTCCGGCCTCAACTTCCTGACCCTCTTCAACAAGGATCTTCCAGATATATCCGGGCATCTGCGCCTCGATAACCTGACGACCCTCAAGTCCTGCTGTGGAGCGCATCTTCATCAGACGCTTCATTTCGTCAAGAACCTCAACCTCGAAAGTGTCGCCTTCGTCGGTGAGGATGCTGAAATTGTCGCCCTTCTCGTCAATGTCCATTGCATAGGATCTGCCGTCAACGATGATTGAGTAGACAGCGTCGCCCGCAACCGAAAAGTCGGCGGTATATTTTCTGCCGTCGATATCTATTTCAAAGATACCGTTCTTGCGCTCAACGAGATCGACAAGATGCTCCTGCTCGCCTTTATCAACTGTTACAAAGTAATTTCTTCTTGTTATCATTGCACCACCCCTTAACCGAGCCTGTTGCCGAGGCTGACAAGTCTTCCGAAACGTTTCCAGTGGGATTCGCCCACGTCACGTCTGGTGACACTTCTTGCTGCGGCCTCTTTCTCAGACAGAAGCTGTTTGATGACAGCGGCGATTATCGGAACATCAACATCTGCAGACTGCTTGCGCTTAAGGTCTTCCATGTCGAACTTGTTGTCGATGAAGCCTGTGTCATAGTTTCCTGCGAGGAAGGTTTCGTTCTCCAGAACCCTCTGATGGAAGGGGATGGAGGTTTTGATACCGGAAACCTTGTACTCGGAGAGAATACGCTTCATGCTCACGATGGCGCTCTCACGGGTTTTGCCCACAGAGCAGACCTTCGCTATCATGGGGTCGTAGTATATCGGAACTTCGAATCCCGCATACGCACCGCTTTCGATACGAACGTTGGGACCGCCAGGCACTTCATAAACAGTTATGAGACCGGGAGAGGGAACGAAGTTGTTTGCGGGGTCTTCTGCATAAACACGGCACTCGATGGCGTGTCCATGTCTGACTATTTCGTCCTGTGTGAACGACAGGGGCTGACCTTCAGCCACAAGAATCATATCACGGACGATATCCACGCCTGTGATAAGCTCCGTAACGGGGTGCTCAACCTGAAGACGTGTGTTCATCTCAAGGAAGTAGAAGTTCTGGTCTGCGCCGACGATGAACTCCAGCGTACCTGCGCTGACGTATCCGATGGCTTTGACCGCTTTAACTGCGACTTCATACATTTTAGCCCTTGTATCATCGTTAATGAAGGGGCTGGGTGCTTCCTCGATAACCTTCTGGTGACGACGCTGGATGGAGCACTCACGCTCGAAGAGGTGAACTGCGTTTCCGTGGGTGTCGCCCAGAACCTGAATTTCAACGTGGTGGGGCTGAACGATGAATTTTTCAATATACATCTCGCCGTTTCCGAATGCATTCTGCGCTTCGGAGCTTGCCATTCTGTATGAAGATTCAAATTCCGATTCCTCGTGAACCAGACGCATACCCTTTCCGCCGCCGCCGTGTACGGCTTTAAGCATGATGGGGTATCCGACTTCTCTGGCAACCTTTTTGGCAACCTCAACGTCGGTGATGGGGTCTTTGGTTCCGGGAACAACGGGAACTCCCGCAGCCATCATGGCCTGTCTTGCGCCGGTTTTGGAACCCATCATGATGATGTGTTCGGACTTGGGACCGATGAAAATGATGCCCTCATCCTCAAGACGCTTAACGAAGGTGGGGTTCTCCGAGTAGAAACCGTATCCGGGATGGATAGCTGCGCCTGTCTGTTTGGCAAGCTCAATTATCTTATCCATCTTAAGATAGCTGGTGTCCGTCTCATCCGCCGTGATGCAGTAAGCCTCGTCAGCATAGCGGACGTGGGGGGCTTTGCGGTCGGCATGTGTATAAATGGCAACCGTTTTGATGCCCATCTTACGGCATGTTCTGAAAACTCTTATTGCTATCTCGCCTCTGTTGGCGACCAGTACTTTTTTAATTTCAGCCATTTTTCCCACTCCTTACAGCGGCAGGTTGTCGTGTTTTTTAGCGGGGTTTGTCTGCCTTTTGTTGGAAAGAAGTTCAAACGCCTGAATCAGTTTCGGACGAGTGAACTCGGGCATGATAACCTCATCCACGAATCCGAGTTCGGCTGCTCTGTAGGGGTTGGCAAATTTTTCTCTGTATTCGTCAACCTTCTCCTTTTTGGCGGCAACAGGGTCGGCAGCTGTGCTTATCTGTTTGCCGAAAAGGATCTGAGCTGCGCCGTCGGGTCCCATAACTGCGATCTCCGCAATGGGGTACGCATAGTTAAGGTCACCGCGAACGTGCTTTGAGCTGAGAACGTCATATGCGCCGCCGTATGCCTTTCTGGTGATGAGTGTCACCTTGGGAACAGTGGCCTCGCAGTATGCATAGAGCAGTTTTGCGCCGTGACGGATGATTCCGCCGAGCTCCTGCTGAACGCCGGGCATGAAGCCGGGAACGTCAACAAGTGTCAGCAGGGGAATGTTGAACGCATCGCAGAAGCGGACGAATCTCGCACCCTTAACGGATGAGTTGATGTCCAGTGCGCCTGCCATGATTGCGGGCTGGTTCGCAACGATACCGATTGAGCGGCCGTTGAGTCTTGCGAAGCCCACAAGTATATTTTTCGCATAGTGTTCCTGAATTTCGAAGAAGTTGCCGTCGTCAACGATTTTTGCGATGACTTCGTGCATGTCATAAGGCTGGTTCGGGTTTTCGGGAACGATTTTGCGGAGTGAATCGTCTGTTCTGTTGGGATCGTCTTTGGTGGGAACTACGGGTGCTTCCTCCATATTGTTGGAGGGGATGAAGCTGAGCAGCTCTCTGATGCGCAGAATAGCGTCTTCATCGTTTTCGGTGGCGAAGTGTGCAACACCTGATGTGGTGTTGTGAGTCATCGCACCGCCGAGTTCCTCTTTGGTAACGTCCTCGCTGGTAACGGTTTTAACAACCTCAGGTCCGGTAATGAACATGTAGGATGTGTTTTTAACCATGAAGGTGAAGTCGGTCAGAGCGGGTGAGTAAACAGCGCCGCCTGCGCACGGCCCCATGATAGCTGATATCTGGGGAACAACACCGGAAGCCAGCGTGTTGCGAAGGAAGATGTCGGCGTAGCCTGCGAGCGAAAGCACGCCCTCCTGAATCCTTGCGCCGCCTGAGTCGTTAAGGCCTATTACGGGGCAGCCAAGCTCCATGGCCTTGTCCATAATTTTGCAGATCTTACGTGCAAACATTTCCGCCAGCGAACCGCCGAAAACCGTAAAATCCTGAGAGAAAACGAAAACAGTTCTGCCGTTGACCTTGCCGTAACCTGTTACGACGCCGTCGCCCAGAAACTTGGTCTTTTCCATTCCAAAGTTGTCACATCTGTGAACGATGAATTTGTCGAGTTCTACGAAAGTACCTTTGTCGAGCAGTTTATCGATCCTTTCGCGGGCAGTGAGCTTGCCCTGTTTGTGCTGCTTCTCAATACGGTCAACCCCGCCGCCGAGCTCCGCAGCTTCGTTGAGGTCATGCAGCTTTTTGATTTTCTCATCCATTAGTTATAGCCCCCTCTTAGTGGATATAATAGAAGTAATAAAACATGTTTTAAATTTGTTGTCAACTGACAATACAAAAACATCACAAAAAACAAAAAGCCATATAATAGCTTAATTATTAATTATTTAGAGGATTATATAAATAGGTTTGGTTGGTTTATTTATGAGAGAGGGATGTATAAACAATGTTAATATATGTTTTAATCCGCTCTATTCAAAAAGCTTTTTTAAATTCAGAAAAGCCAGCCTGATATTCCATTCCTGTGAATCCCTTTTCCCGCAGAAGTTTGAAACCGCACGCACCTGCGAAGCCTCTATCCCCATCATATTACAGACAAAACCGAAGGCCGCACCCTCCATGTTCTCCGTCTGTGCAGAGTATTTTGCATACAGCAGGGCAGACACATCACCCTCCCCATCGAGGTATGAGACAGTATTGGAATTTACAATGGGCAGTCCGGCATAGGGCACGAACTCCGAGCACCCGTTCACGGCGAATCCGAAGCCCATTTCATGGATATTCTCAATCCTGTCTGAGTAAAAAACCCCTTCATCAGCAAAGAAATCCCTATGAACAGACACAACGTCGCCGACCTTCAGTCCCGACTGCCTGTAGGCTCCGCAGATGCCCGTCAATATTGCTTTTTTAACTTTAAATTCACTTATTATCACATGTGAAGAAAAAGCGGCGGCCGTCTTTGTGGTACCGGTGACGAATAAAGGAATGCCGTTATATTCTCCGGTGAGAATGCCGTATTTATAGGGTTTAAGTCCGCATTTCGGAAAGATGGCCTCGGCCTCTTTTGCGGTGGGTACGAAATATGCTTTCATCAGAACTCCTGTTTAATGAGATTCTTCGCTAACGCTCAGAATGACGGGTTTTGTCACTCTGAGCCTTGCGAAGAGTCTCAAATCTTTTCCCCTCCCTTTACAAAGGAGGGTTCACATTAAACCTCAATACTCTCTGTGAGATTCTTCACTTCGTTCAGAATGACGGGTTTTGTCACTCTGAGCCTTGCGAAGAGTCTCAAATCTTTTCCCCTCCTTTTACAAAGGAGGGTCGGGGTGGATTTACATTCTCTCATGCCGACAGATGAGACTGCCACGCTAACGCTCGCAGTGACGATATTTGTACAGTTTATGTCACTCTGAGCTTTGCGAAGAGTCTCTCCCAATCAGAACTCCTCGTAGAACTCCGGATAATTATCCAGCAGCCCCTTCTCCTCCAGATGCGCCATTGCGCCGCTGATGGAGGACACCAGTCTGTCCTTGTCCTGTGCCAGCCTGCCCTCAAGAGGCAGAAAGTTCGACACATGGTTGGAGCGGAAGATTATGTTGCGCCCCTCTATCAATTGTATCATGTCTCTTGATTCTTCGAAAATATCCCTGAATGTCGGCTTCTCCAGCCCGTTGAAATAGTCCTTTTTTCTGCGGAGAAACAGCGTCAGAAAGGACAGGTAGTCAGGCGAGGCTTCCGTAACCCATCTTGCGGAATCTGCAATATGCTCCTGTTTAAGCCGTTTTCCTCCGCCGCCGAGAATCACCATCACAGAGAACGCTATGCCGATGCTCTTCAGTTCCTTCACCTTGGGCAGAACCTTGAAAGCATCCATCCCCTTGTTCATGAGCGTCAGAACCTCTTTATTGCCCGATTCCAGCCCGAAGTAGAGCAGCTTTAACTTGCGCTCATAGAGCTGTTGCCAGTCTGCCCCGCTTTTCTTCATAAGAGCCTGTGGCCCGCAATAGGAGCTTATCCTGATAAGGTTTGGGAATTTTGCATTCAGAGCATCCAGAATCACCAGAAGACCTTCGGTGGGGTATACCACCCCGTCGCCGTCGGCCAGAAATATCTTTTTTACTGATTTAGCATAGGAATCGGGTACTGCGGCTATTTCCGCAAGCACCCTGTCGGTGGGTTTTATCTCGAAAGGCTTGTCAACGTACATGCCGCAGAATGCGCACTTGTTGTACGAACAGCCGTGGGTTATCTGAAAAATAAGCGAATGGGCTTCGCTTGGCGGCCTGTAGAGCGGTTCGGTGTGTATCGGCATCAGAGTGTTCTGTCCAGAACGGCCTCAGTTGCGCCGTGTTTGTTCAGGGTGTAGAAATGAAGCCCCGCCACTCCGGCATCGATAAGCCCTCTGCACTGCTCAACAGCATATTCGACACCGGTCATGAACTGGTTCTTCTCAGACTTGCCGTCCATCTTCTCCACAAGGAACTGAGGCACGGTGGCACCGCACATCTGGGTGAACTTAACCACCTGAGCGATGTTGATTATAGGCATGATACCAGCAACAACGGGAGCGTTTATGCCGTTTTTAGCCAGAATATCCATGTATCTGAAATAGTGGTCGTTGTCGAAAAAGAGCTGGGTAATGATGAAATCGCCACCTGCATCCAGTTTTCGCTTCATGTTCTCTATGTCTGACTGCATGCTTGAGGCTTCGGGATGCTTTTCAGGATATCCCGCCACACCGAGACAATATTTGTCGCCGTGCTTCTTTCTGAGATAACCCACAAGGTCGGCGGCATAGCGAAATTCGCCCTTTCTCTGCTCTTCAGGCATGTCCGCAGGGTAGTCCCCTCGGAGGGCAAGCAGGTTTTTAACGTTTATGGCATCCACAGCATCCGTTATGGCATCTATGCTGTTCGCATCTGCGGCAACACATGTCAGGTGCATCATTGTGGTCAGCCCGTAGTTCTTTTTTATGTGGGTTGTCCACTCCACAGTCTTCTCACGGGTGGAGCCGCCCGCACCGTATGTCACTGATACGAAATCGGGTTTATAGTCCACAAGCTCTTTTATGGTCTCATAAAGAACGTTCTCTCCCTCCTCCTTTTTCGGAGGAAAAAACTCGAAAGACACTGTTCTTTTGTTTTTCAGCATTTCAGATATTTTCATCAGACATCCTTTTTTAATAATTCATTTATTATCTTCATAGAGCCGATTGACTGCAAGAAGTTTTTATGACATTGTTTTTTCTATGCTTAATAAAACATACAAAGCCATATTATATACATTCCTGAGTTATGTTCTGCTGCTGAATTTCCTGACATTCCTTTCGTCGGGCAGTCCTAAAGCGCTCATAAATCCCTTTTACATCAAGAACAGAACCATCAGCATGTATCACCTCACCAAACACGTTGTAATGGTTGCCGGACTGGGGTTTGTAACATCCGAAAGGCACGAGGTTGATGCATTCATCCAGACTGCATGTGAAAAATACGGAGTTGATCCGAAGCTGATACATATGATGATTCAGGTTGAATCCAAGGGCAGACAGTTCGCCATTTCCCGCACGGGCGCAATGGGGCTTATGCAGGTTATGCCTACGACTTTTTTCGACATATCCCAAGGCGACCCATTCCTTGCGGAGGACAACATCGACGCCGGAGTTAAATATCTTTCAAGACAGCTGAAAAAGTTCGAGGACATTCCGCTGGCTCTTGCGGCATACAATGCGGGACCGAACAATATCAAGGACGGAAAAGTGCCCGATTTCGGTGAAACCAGACACTATATTAAAAAGATCATGGAGTTATACGAGAAGTAAGAGGTTGAGTGACAAGCCTTTCAGTCTCTGCGAGGTTCGCAATGACAGAAAGTCAAATCAGTACCTTCTCAGCACTTCCAGCAGAAATTCTCTTTTCGGTTCAAAAGGTGACCATTCGCTGTTCTTTTTGGTGAGAGCGTAGTCCACCATATTCTCAAGCTCATCCTCGGTAAGGACATCCCTTATCGAAACGTCATAGCCAAGCGCATCCTGCCAGCGGGAGATATCGAACCCGTATTTCTCAAGAAGAGCATCAACAACCTGACATTTCTGGACGCCGGATTCTCTCATCATCTCTAGATAATAAGGCAGAAGTATCGCATTTGCTGTTCCGTGGTGAATCTTTTTCTCATTGGTAAGGTAATAGCCAAGAGCATGAAGAACCGTTGTGGCTGTGTGCAGAATGACTACCCCGCCCAGAGTGGAACCGTACAGGAAATTAAGCAGTGTTTCATCCTTTGACGTGTCCGCACCCGCCGCAAAAGTGGCAAGGATTATCTCCATACCTGTGACTGCGTGGCTGTCGCTGAAAGGATTTGAGCGGACAGACACAAAGCCCTCGATGCAATGGGTCAGGGCATCGAAAGCGGTGGCATATATCGTCTTTCTGTTCAGACTGCGCAGGAAGACAGGGTCGATGACCGCATATTTCGGGAATGTATTCTCTTTTGCAAAGTTCAGTTTATCGAGTTTCTCCGTATCCGTTACAATGCTGTAGTTGTTCATTTCGCTGCCGGTTCCGCAGGTGCTGGGGATACAGATAACGGGCAGAGGAGCATGCTCAAGCTTCTCCTCGGTGAGCAGTTCATAGAACCCTTTGTTGTTTGTGGCAAAAGCCGCTATGGCCTTTGATGCGTCAAGGGGACTGCCGCCGCCGAAACCTATAACTATCTCCGCCTTGCACTCTCTCGCAAATTTCCCGCCCTTAAGGATGGTGTTGATTGAGGGGTTCTCCTCTATTCTGTTGAACCAGTGGATATCCTTGTCTTTGAAATATTCGTCCATGTATTTGCGGAATCCTGTCTTTTCGGCGGATGTCGCACCGCAGACCACACAGACTGTTTTGTAAGGCGCAAGGAGTGTTTTGAGGTTGTCGATTGCGTTGAAACCGAAGAAAGCCTTTACGGGGCTGTGAAAGCTGAACTGCTGCATATTGTCTCCTGAAATGGCTAAGAAAAGAGACTGCCACGGGCTTCGCCCTCGCAGAGACGACTGTTCGTCTTCGCGAGGAGCGCAAGCGACGCGGCGATCTATGAATTTTTATCAGTATCTGGGTACTTTTTTAAGCCAGCCGAACTTATCCGGCGCAGTGCCTTTCTGGATTGCGGTGTAGGCTTCGTATATCTTTCTGGTGTTTTCGCCTATCTCGCCGTTGCCTACTTTGATTATCTCGCCGTCGTCGAAGATATATTCGTTAACGGGTGAAACGACAGCCGCAGTGCCGAATCCGCCCGCCTCAATGATGTCTCCGCTTTTTACCTGCTCAACAAATTCCTTGATGGCTATCTTCTCCTGACGGACTTTGTATCCCAGCGAGGGGAGCAGTTCCAGCATGGAGATGGAAGTTATGGAGCGGAGGATGGAGTCGGTGAACTCGGGGATAACCACCGTGCCGTCCTTTGTTATGTGGAAGTGGTTCATTGCGCCCGCTTCCTCGATGTATGTGTTTGATGAGTCAAGATAAAGCACCTGACTTGCGCCGCATTCCTTAGCCACCATTCCGGGTTTGAGAGAGGCTGTGTAGTTTCCGCCTGTTTTGGATGCACCCGTTCCGCCTGAAACCGCTCTGTGATATCTGTCGGTGATGAGCAGTCTGACGCCGTGGTTGAATCCGCCCGCATAGTAGGGGCCGCTGGGCGAAAGCATTATGCAGTACTTGAACTCAAGGCTGGGACGGATGCCCAGTGCGTCCTCGGTTGCAAACATGAAGGGACGGATATACAGCGATGATTCGGGCATATCCGGACACCATTTGCGGTCGACATCCATAAGGCGCAGTGCCGCCTCAACCTGAAGATTTTCATCTATGGTCTGCATGCAGACAAGATTTGCGGAAACGTTCATTCTTTTTGCGTTCTCATCCACTCGGAAAGCGTAAATCTCGCCGTCAGCGTGTTTAAAGGCTTTTGCGCCTTCGAAAATAGTCTGACCGTAGTGCAGAGACACGGCGCCGGGCATCATTTCGATGGGGCCGTAGGGCACAATTCTGGGGTTTCTCCATTCGCCGTCCTTAAAGTCCACAAGGAACATGTGGTCTGTGCGGTACAGGCCGAAGGGAAGGGATTTGAGATTTGCGATTTGCGAATACTTCCTCTCACTTTCGGGAAGCAGTTTGGATGATATTTCCATCAGATTCCTCCAAAGCCCCTATCGTCACGATAAGGGGTGTCGTGCATGAGAATATACTCCCTACGCATGCAGATAGTAAAGGAGAAAATGCTTATATTTTCTTTTTGGCATATTCGGCACAGGATAAACCCGCCAGCCTGCCCGTGCTCCAGCACATCTGAAGGTTAAATCCGCCTGTGGGAGCGTCCAGATCCATCACTTCGCCTGCGAAGTAAAGCCCGCTTACAAGCATGGAACTCATTGTCCTGCCGTCTATTTCTTTCAGGCTGACTCCGCCCGCCGTAACCACCGCCCGTTCGAAACCGCCGAAGGTGACTCCGGTCATCGGTAAACCTTTTATCAGTGAAACCAGGAGTTTTCTGTCCTTTTTGGACAGATTTGACGTTTTCAGCATGGGGTCGATGCCGGAAACAGAGAACAGTGCTGGAACCAGAGAGGACGTAATATACTCGTCCACAATATTTTTTATCACTTTTTTATTGTTTATCCGTGCGGATTCTTCAAGCAGTGCATCAAGCTCCTGAGCCGTCTTGTCTGGCACAAGGTCTATTGTCAGAGTGTTTTCCGCATTTCTGTCGAACTCAGAACGGGTGATGT
Organism: Seleniivibrio woodruffii; assembly: GCF_004339245.1. Classification (NCBI taxonomy): domain Bacteria; kingdom Pseudomonadati; phylum Deferribacterota; class Deferribacteres; order Deferribacterales; family Geovibrionaceae; genus Seleniivibrio; species Seleniivibrio woodruffii. The sequence goes on along the minus strand of NZ_SMGG01000003.1, from coordinate 1,258,397 downwards.
CGTATATTGCAGGCCCCGATGCTCCGGAATCGGTGAACACCAGATCGCCCTTCGCCTCCGCCGGAACTTTGCCTCCGGAGACAAGCCGCAGACCGATATCTCTCAGGCTGACACCCTGAACGTCCTTGATCCACGCATCCCCGGCATAGGCAGGCACAAGAACCGGACGGGGTTCCACAATGGAGTGCCCCAGATCCGCCGCCAGTGCATAGCCCTCACCTGCGGAACCTGTTTTGGGATAGGACTTTCCGCCACAGGCTATCACTGCGCACCTGCATTTTATCTCTTTGCCGCCTAATGCAACAGAAACCACCGAGCCGTTTTCTGTGTTTATCTTTGTCACGGGAGCGTTAACGGAGAACTCCACGCCGTTCGTTGCCGCAAAGCCCATGAGAACCCGCAGAACGTCCGCCGAGCCGGCCTCGCCCGCCGGAAAAACCTTAAAGTTCTTTTCGACTGAGGTTTTAAGCCCTCTTGAGTTGAAAAAGGCAACAACGTCCGCAGTTTTGAACGCATTTATGGCCTGATACAGAAATTTTCCGTTCTTCCCGAATTTATCCGTCAGCTGTTTAGTATCTTTTAATGTATTGGTGATGTTGCATCTTCCGCTTCCGCTTATGAGCAGTTTCCGTCCGCAGGTGACCATCTTCTCCGCCACCAGAACCTTCGCTCCGCTCTGCGCCGCAAAACCCGCCGCCATAAGCCCCGCAGGGCCTCCGCCTATTACTATAACGTCATACATTGCGTTTACATCCTATTATTACCGCATGGTTCAGCGGGAACTGGTCAAGCTCCAGATGAACCGGAGTCAGACCACAGTTGCCGAGTATCTCTATATTTCCTTTTATGCCCACAGAGCTGTAGTAATACTGCTCGTTGTGCCATGTGTCCGTATGCTCGCCCTCGGCATCGCCGAAGGTGTACATAAGCACACCGTCAGGTTTCAGCATGTCACAAAGTTTTTTAAGAACGGGTTCGTGCATTGCCAGCGGCAGATGAAAAATACTGTCCCACGCCGTTATCAGGTCAAACTTTTCGTCCGTTTCCCATGTGCAGATGTCAGCATGGATAAAAGTGTGCTCCGGATTGGCCTTTTTCGCCAGTTTAACCATTTCGCAGGAAACGTCAACGCCGGTCACCCAGAAACCGCCGGATTCCATGGTCCGCACAAACCGCCCTCCGGCTCCGCACCCCACATCCAGCGCAGTTTTTGTGTTTTTGCAGAACCCCATGGCACGCCTGAGCGCCAAAAGTCCATACTCAGAAGCGGCGTGCTGTTCATGCCACCATTGGGCGATCTTGTCGTAATTTCTGCCGGTAACATCCGGATCAAACATGGCATCTCCTTTTCGTGGAACTATACCCTATTTCGGCTGTCTGTCCAACATCAATAAATAATAGTCAGGAGCAGGAAAAAGAGTATAATTGGGACAGAGATAAAGAATGAAAATTTTCAAATCCATAACCGGCAGGCTGGTTCCTGCATTTCTTATTACTGCTCTGATTCCGACCCTGCTGCTTTCGGCAAGCGTCTATTTTTCTGCAAAACAGTCGGCACTGCTTTCGTCGCAGAACATGATAGACGAGCAGTTTTCAATGGTGGACAGCCTTATAGACCGCATTCTGGTGGCATCTGCAACGGAACTTTCTGTGGTGGAAGCCCACGAAAGCTTCCGCAAGTTCATAATCAACAAAAACCCCGACGAACTTGTTCAGGAGTTCAGCGGAATAATGATGAGGCACCCCGAATTTCTCCAGATTAAATTCATAGATGAACACGGCATGGAGCAGATACGCCTGAACAGGGCATCGAAAGGCCTCTCCAGAACAAAACAGAGCGACCTGCAAAGTATGTCGGGAAAATACTATTTCCGTCAGGCCATTCAGACACCGGATAAATATGTCTATGTTTCGGGGCTCGATCCCAACGTCGACAGAGAACACACCCGCAGACTGGTGGCCAGAATAGGCATAAAGGTTGAACACGGCGGCAGAACCCTCGGCATCCTCCTTATAAACCTTGACGGCAATTATATATTCAAAAACATCCTGCCCATGGCAGGCTCAAAACCCACAAAGGCAATGCTCATAAACTCCTCAGGCAGATATATAAGCTATGACGGAAGAAGTTTTAAGGAATACGCCAGAGAAGAGATCATGACACGTTTCGGCATATCGGCTGATTCCATTCTGGGCGGGCTGAACATCAGCCAGAAAAGAGTTAAGAACGGATATCTGTCCGTCATGCCCATTAAGTTTGACAACGTTGAGGGGAGCAACCTCTGGTATGTGGGGATCTACGAATCGGACAAAGAGATAAACTCTGCGGTATTTGCAACCATGCGGCCTTATCTGATAAGCCTTTGCGCTGTATTCATTCTGGTTCTGCTGTTCACTCTGGCAGTGTCCGCAAACCTGATACGCAAGGTCAGGCACGTTGTGGGTTTCATTACCGATGCTCCGGATAAAAAATTTCAGGAGACGGGGATAAACGAGTTGGACGACATCGGCCATGCCATCCGCACCACTGCGCTGGGGCTGAAAAAAAGCACTCTGGAACTGGAACACCTGAACAAAAATCTGGAAACCAGAATAGCCGAACAGGTGGACGAACTGGCCGGAATGACGGAAAAGGAACTGGAATATCAGAAACAGCTCAGAGACATTCAGGAACAGTTGATGCATGCTGACAGACTGGCATCGCTGGGTATGATATCCGCCGCCATGGCACACGAGATAGGCAATCCGCTGGCGGCCATGAAGACCAGTCTGGAAGTGCTTCGAGCTGAGATTCAGGAACCGGAGGAGAAGGAATTCATCGGACTTATCATCTCGCAGGTGGACAAGCTCTCCGCATTTCTGAAATCAGTGACGAAGTTCGGCCGCAAACCGGAGGCGGAATATAAGCCGGTACGAATTGCGGACGTGCTTACGGAAGTCGTCACCACCCTTGAAAAGGAGACGGAACGCAACGGCATAGCAGTTAATCTTTCCGCCGCAGACGGAATTGTGGTATGCGATGAGATGCAACTGAGGCAGGTCGTGTTCAATATTCTGCTCAACTCAGTTCAGGCGCTCACAGAAAAGGGCGGCGGCATAATAGACATAATCCTCAGACAGACCGCAGGTGGCTACACCCTCTCGATAACAGATTCCGGCGGCGGGGCAAAAGAGCCTGAAAAAATGTTCAAACCCTTCTACACCACAAGGCAGGGCGGGACAGGGCTGGGGCTTGCCATCGTGAACGATATCATAAAATCCGCCGGATGGAAGATACACGCCGAAAACACGGCCATTGGCCTCAGAACAGAAATATCCATTAAGAGTATAAACAATGAAAAGCAAGATTCTGATAGTTGAAGACGACCTTCTGCTGGGAAAATCCCTTGTGCGGTCATTTTCGAAAGAGTATGAAACGACACTGACGAACACCTTTGCCAGCGCAAAGAACGCACTGATGTACGAGGATTTTGATGTGGCGATACTGGATGTCAGCCTGCCCGACGGCGAAGGAACAGACCTGCTGCCCCTTCTGAAAAACTCGCCCGGCGGAACGGAGGCAATCGTCGTCACAGCCTTTCCCGAAGTTCAAATGGCCGTTAAAACCCTTAAGATGGGCGCATTCGACTATGTTAACAAGCCGTTCGAACTGGAAGACCTCCACCTCTGTGTGAACAACGCTCTTTCCCTTAAACTCGCAAAACAGAATCTGGGCGCAATAAACGCCATGAAGAATAAATCCTCTCTGGATGCCATTGTGGGCAGTTCGGAGATCATGCAGAAACTCAAACAGCAGATAACTCTGGCCGCACAGTCGGACGAAACCCGTGTGCTGATATCAGGCGAGACCGGAACAGGGAAGGAACTGGTGGCCGAGGCCATACACAGGCTTTCACCCAGAAAGGAACGCCCGTTCATGAGCATCAACTCCGCCGGACTGCCGGAACAGCTTGTTGAATCGGAACTTTTCGGCTATGAGCAGGGAGCCTTCACCGATGCCAGAAAGAGTAAAAAAGGGCTTATCGAGATGGCTTCCGGCGGCACGCTGTTCATGGACGAAATAGGCGATCTGCCAATGACAACTCAGGTCAAACTGCTGAGATTTCTGGAGAACGGAACCTTTTACAAACTGGGCGCAACAAGGGAGACAAAGGTCAACGTGCGTATCATAACGGCTACCCACAGAGATCTGGAAGAGCTTGTTAAGGAAGGAAAATTCCGTGAAGACCTTTTCTTCAGGCTTAATGTGGTCAATCTGAAAATTCCGCCTCTGGCCGCAAGGGGCGAAGACAGTGTCGAGCTGGCTCAGTATTATCTGGACAGATACAGACGCAAGATGAACAAACCGCCCATGACACTCTCACAGCATGACATTCAGACCGTCCTGAACTACGGCTGGCCGGGAAACGTTCGGGAGCTTAGAAACATAATGGAGCGGACGGCTCTTTTCGGAACAATGCCCGAACTCTGCATCAAACCCCGCAACACCGCAGTTGTTCAGGCGGAGACCTGCCGCATGCTCCCCCTTAAAGATGTTGAGAAACAGCATATCCTCGCCGTGTACTCAATGTCTGACAACAACAAGACCAAAGCCGCACAGATTCTGGGACTCAGCCGGCTGACCCTCAGAAAAAAACTTGAAGAATACGGAATAGACGACGCAGACTGATAAGTTTCTTACCTGCCGGTAAGAAACTTACCGGATATTAACTTGCCGCCCCAAACTCTCCACAACCATAAATCATTGGAATCAAACAACTTACCAAACACATCAAAACTGGCATCAGCGTTGCGGATATACCAACATCACAACATTGACTCAGGAGGTCAACCATGAGAAAAACAGCTCTTTTTGCATCAGTCTTCGTAGCAATACTTATGATGTCAGGCGCAGCGCTGGCGGCAGACTCTATGACAGACATGTCATCTTCTCCCGCAGCACCTGCTGTTAAAAAAGAAATGATGAAAATGACTCCGGCAGAGATGAAAAAATGCGAGGAATACGCAAAAAATCCCGCTAAAACAATGCTGACCAAAGAAGAAATGCAGAAATGCGAATCAGCTAAAAAAATGATGAAATAACGCCAACAACGCATCATCCGACTTCCGTAATTTTCCGGGTAACGCCGCAACCGAACAACGGGAGCGGCGTTTTAATTATCTGAAATCGGCAGGGTCTATGGAATGCTTTTTCAAAAGGTCGTACAGGTCGGCTCTGTAGATATCCGACAGTTTCGAAGCCTTGCTTATGTTCCCCTTTGTGCGCTCCATCAGCTGTCGGAGAAAAACCTCTTCAAACTGCCTTTTGGCCTCTCTGTATACCTGTGCGAAACTGTCCTGATTCTGCGCAAACTTAATGCTTTCGGCCTTTATAACATCCGCAGGGGACATCACCACGGCGCACTCTATAACGTTTTCAAGCTCACGGACATTGCCCGGCCAGTCGTATGACATCATCCTGTCCATGGCATCCCCGGAAATCACTTTGCCGTCTCTGCCGTAGCGATGAGTATATTTATTCAGAAAGTGAGCGCACAGAAGCGGGATATCCTCCCGCCTGTCCCGAAGGGGAGGAAGCTCTATCCTGACAACGTGTATCCTGTAAAACAGGTCTGCACGGAACTCCTTGTTCTCAATCTTTTCCAGAAGATTTTTGTTCGATGCGCTGACCACCCGAATGTCGAGCTTCAGCACCTTTTCACTGCCCAGCGGCGAAACTTCCCTGTTCTCAAGCACACGCAGAAGCTTTGTCTGCATGGCAAGGGGCATCTCCGATATCTCATCCATAAACACCGTTCCGCCCTGCGCCTGTTCAAAAAAGCCTCTTTTGCGCCTGTCCGCCCCTGTGAAAGCTCCCTTCTCGTGGCCGAAAAGCTCGCTCTCCATCAGCGATTCGGGTATGGCAGCGGAGTTCATGGCCACAAATGGTGCTTTGTGTCTTGGGCTTACCGCATGGAGCATTCTGGCCGCCAGCTCTTTCCCTGTTCCGCTCTCGCCGTATATAAAAACGTTGGCATCGCTCTGCCCCGCCGCCGCAATCCGCTCACGCACCCTGCGGGTCTTCTCGGAACAGCCTATTATCGTCACCGCTACGGGCGAATCATCATCGTTGACCCTAAGAATCCGTCTTGAGTGACTGCACCTCTCAACGGCATCGGCAACCTTTTCTATCAGCTCTCTATGGTCAAAAGGCTTTGTGAGGTAGCTGTACGCCCCCTGTTTCATCGCCTCAACAGCATCGTTTATGGTTCCGTAGGCGGTGAGAAATATCACAGGGAGACCGCTGTCTATGGCATGCGCTTCCCGCAGGAGTTCAAGTCCGGTTTCCGACCCAAGCCGCATGTCGAAAACCGCCGCATCGAAAACATCGCTCTTAAGCATCGCCAGCGCCTCTCCTGCGCTCTGTGCCGCATGGGGAGTAAAGCCGCAGCTCTGAAACCTCATCCGCAATATTTCAAGCAGACTAATGTCATCATCGACTATCAAAACTTTTGCCATCAGTGTCCCAGCCCCTTTCTGCCGCCGTTCAGGTCGATCTCTTTCATCCGTTCCTGCTGACTCCGCAGTTTTTCATTCTCCCTGCTTAGAGCCTTCAGCCTGTCATTAAGTTCCCTGTTTTCCGCCGCCAGCCGCTTCTCGGCCTCATCCAGAGCCTTTAAACTCTCCGCATTCGCCGCCGCCTGATCCGCCATTGCCTTTCTGACCTGCAACAGTTTATCGTTCAGCTCCGCCCTTTCCCGTTCGGCTGAATCCGCCCGCTTCATCAGCCTGACAGCCTGAGCGGCATATCCCGTGTAGGGACTTTCAGGGTATATCGCCGTTATCCGGTCGAGATATACCTGCGCCATATGCGGGTCATACTGTGGGGACGCTCCGTCCGAAAAGAGCAGAATATAGCCGAAAAGAGCCTTGTCGTCGATTATTCTGTCCGACCTGTCGAGCACCTGCCGAGCCTGCTCTGCATCCCCGTTTCTAAGCTGTGCCGAAAATGCTCTCTCCTGCGCATCATGCAGTGCGCACCCGCTCAGAAGCAGTATCAGCAGAGGGGCAGCGTAAAATAAAATCTGCTCCCCTGTCCCTGTCCGCTTTCCGCCCATATCCGGCCTCCGTGTTTTTCAATAATTTTTCTGCATATCGCAAGCCCCAGCCCCGAACCTTTATATTCAAAGCTGCGGTTGCTCCCCAGTCTGTATCTTTCAAATATCAGACCAAGCTCTTCCTGCGCAATGCCGGCTCCCTCGTCGGCTACGCAAACCCTCAGCCTGTCGCCGATCCTCTCCGCCGACAGCCTTACGGTCGTAGCCTCACCGGAATATTTCAGCGCATTGCCGATAAGGTTTACGAACACCACCGCCAGCTTTTCCCTGTCGGCCTTTGCAGATGCGTCTATTGCCGATATCACGCTTATGTTGCGTCTGGCCGCTATGGGCGCAGTGTTCTGAATTGCGGCCTCGGCTATCCTGCCTATATCCGCATCCTCAAACTCATACACCGCCTGAGCGATATCCAGACGGGTTATTTCCAGTATGTTGTTCACCGAATTGATCATTCTGTCGCTTTCGGTGCTTATTATGTCCAGTAGCTTCTCCGAGCTGTCACGGTCGGCCTTGAAATAATCCTCTCTCAGCATGGTCGAAGCCTCACGGATCGATGTCAGCGGAGTCCGAAGCTCATGGGACACGTTGCCTATAAACTCGGTGCGAAGCTCATCACTCTCTCGCAGCCTTTCCACCATCACCCTGAAATCATCCGCCAGCCCGCTTATCTCCACAGGTCCGCCGGAGTCGATATTTTCAGGATAAACACCCTTCGCCACCTGATGGGTGCTGTCTCTCAGCTTGCGGATGGGACTGACTATGCTCTTCGTATTAACGAAAGCCAACAGAACCACCAGAACGCCGCCGGACAGAACGAAAACCAGTGACGCAGTCCTCATCTGCCCTGCAAGAACCCCCGACAGCTCAAGACTCTCCTTCCTTTTCCCCGCCGCCAGTCCTCTCAGCTTTGTAAGGGACTGCGAAACGCCTGCATATGAAGGAACCTCGGCTGTTCTTCCTCTGGCGGCAATATATCTCTCGTTCTCCGCATTAAATGCAGAATAGGCCGACTCAAGCTCCTGAAAAGCCCTGTCCTTGTCAATGTCGCTTATCAGCCCGTCCAGAGCGGATATCAAAGACAGCGCCTCGGAGCGATAGTCTCTGTGGCGCTCCAGAAAATCAACATCCCCGGATATTACATACTTCTCTCTGAACTCCGCCTGCTTCTGCACAGCTCCGCTTAATCTGTCCACCCGCTCTATCACCGGAAGTTCAACAGAATTCACCTGCTCCAGCAAAGTGTTAAGGTGACGTGACTTATGGATTATGTATGACATGAAAACAGACAAAAAGATAAGCACTGCAAGATTGGCCGCCAGAAGCCTTCCGAAAACACCGTTAATTCTCATAAGGAAAGTGTAGCATCATAAAAAAACAGGCACAATATCTAAGAAGTCAAAAATAAACATCACATAAATAAAGTAAATTCAGGATTTTGCACCTTGTTTCCCATGAAGGAAAATCCCTACAGTTTAAATCTCTAATAGTAAAAGCTTCTTATTTTTATGTATGAAAACACCTGCATATTTACTTAATCACCCGTTTGAGCACCGCCAAACTTTAGCTTATGTATAAGCATCTTAGCTAAAAATATCTTTTGGCATCATATCTGCTTTTAAATGAGCAACAAAACTTAAGGAGTCGGATATGAAAAAACTTATCGCAATCGCTTTTGCAGGAATTCTTATGATGGCCTCTGTTTCAGCCATGGCAGCTGATGCGGCTAAAGCTCCCGCAGAAAAAGCTCCCCAGAAAGAAGCAGTTAAAGAAGTTAAAACAGAAAAAGCAACAGATGCGACACAACCTGAAAAGGCTGCCGAACAGCCCGCTCAACCTGTTAAAGCAGCCAACTAACACGCCAATGGCAGAGGTCTGCTTCAGACCTCTGCCCTCCCTATCAGCTCTGCTCCCTTTCATTCATAGCAAAATATTCAGAATAGTGTTAAACTTCGGAATAAAAAATTCGTCGGAGGACAAAAATGGCAACGAAAACAGGCGAAAAATATGTTTGCAAGGTCTGCAATGCGGTTGTTAAGGTTGAAAACGGCGGCAGCGGTGCGCTTATGTGCTGTATGGTCAAAATGACAAAAATGTAATTAAACCCGACTATTCTTTGATCCGTTTATTTGACCCTATTTTTTTGTTAATATTTTTCTATCTATTTTACAAACATTTATAATCGGCCTGAAAATTTAGGTTTTTCACTTATAAAAGCTAATAATCTTTGTGTATAATGTTATTAAGCAACTTTGCCTCTAGTTCACTGCCGCACAGGCAGCTTAGAAATTCAAAAAGTCTGCGAAGAGGAAGGGCTTGCGGTTCACTGCCGCACAGGCAGCTTAGAAAAACCGGAATGATTTCTGCGTTTATCTCCATGTGTTCACTGCCGCACAGGCAGCTTAGAAAACAAGTAAATCAGTTTCTTAGAAAGTTCAGTGGTTCACTGCCGCACAGGCAGCTTAGAAATGATGCTATGAGAAGATTGTCAGGTGTGTAAGGTTCACTGCCGCACAGGCAGCTTAGAAAATTGTGATGCCGAGCGAAGCAACACCGATACCGTTCACTGCCGCACAGGCAGCTTAGAAATTCAGCACCATAGCCTTCAGCCACTCATCAGAGTTCACTGCCGCACAGGCAGCTTAGAAAATCCGGATATACATACGATTCAGCAAATAATGGTTCACTGCCGCACAGGCAGCTTAGAAAATATGTTCCTACTGCTCCTTCAGATACTCTTCGTTCACTGCCGCACAGGCAGCTTAGAAATCTTGCGGGTCGCTTGCCCGCAGAGAATAGCGGTTCACTGCCGCACAGGCAGCTTAGAAATGCGCCGGTTCTCATGTCTTTAACAACCTCATGTTCACTGCCGCACAGGCAGCTTAGAAATATCATTATCCATGCCAAACACATACAATGTAGTTCACTGCCGCACAGGCAGCTTAGAAAATCAGGAAAATGAGTTTGCCTGACATTCTCTCGTTCACTGCCGCACAGGCAGCTTAGAAATATTGACGGCGGCGAGGTCATCCCCGAACCTGGTTCACTGCCGCACAGGCAGCTTAGAAATTTAAACTATTTTTGCGGCGTTGTCGCCGTTTGTTCACTGCCGCACAGGCAGCTTAGAAAACCGAATGAGCGGAACAGAGAGGGCTATGCCTGTTCACTGCCGCACAGGCAGCTTAGAAAATCTTTATGAGTGCGGAGTGTGCCAACGGTTAGTTCACTGCCGCACAGGCAGCTTAGAAAAGAACTTCGTTTTCTCTTACTCAACTGTTTGCGTTCACTGCCGCACAGGCAGCTTAGAAAAGCTGGGGCGTTTGACCCAATCTCAGTAGGCTGTTCACTGCCGCACGGGCAGCTTAGAAAACCGAGGGAGTTTATGAAATTCCTGCTGTAACGTTCACTGCCGCACAGGCAGCTTAGAAAGAGAGTCACGACGAACGGCGGGCATGCGAACCGTTCACTGCCGCACAGGCAGCTTAGAAACGCAGTAAAGTTCTGTCGAACTGACCGCAGGAGTTCACTGCCGCACAGGCAGCTTAGAAATCCGTGGTTTTTTGCGCATTTAAGTTCAACATGTTCACTGCCGCATAGGTAGCATAAGAATATCTCTGATCAGGTAAAACAAATCCACCCCAGCCCTCATTTATTAAAGGAGGCTGATATCCTGTTATCCGAAAAGATACAGAAGAAGCACGCCGAAGATGATGCGGTAGACCCCGAAACCGATGAAGGTGTGGCTTCTGACGAATTTTATGAAAAATCGTATTGAGGCATAAGCCGAAATAAAAGCTATCACAAATCCCAGTCCGAGGTATGAGAACCCAACGGCTTTCAGCTCATGGAAGTTTTTCAGCAGGTCGAAACCTGCGGCGGCGGTCATTACGGGAAGCGCCATGAGGAATGAAAGCTCTGTGCTGGCTTTTCTGCCTGCTCCGGAAAACATAGCACCCAGAATAACAACACCGGCTCTGCTCGTTCCGGGAATCAGAGCCAGAATCTGCGAAAGCCCTGCTATCAGAATATTTCTGAATCCCAACTGCTCAATGGAATGGACTTTAACGGTCATTCTCCTATAGATAAGCTCTGCTATGATAAAAAGTACCCCGCCGACGATAAGCATGACAGCGACAACCTTTACCGAAAAAAGAGCTTTGACCTGTTCGTGGAACAGAAGACCTGCGAACCCCACGGGGATGAACGACAGGATTATATAGAACCAGAGCGGAATATACTCTCTGGTGAATTTACTTTTATAGTCAACAGCAACGGCAAGGATAGCCCCAAGCTGGATGATCACCTCGAAAGCCTCAACGGCGGTTGTCTGCGGGAGTTTCATAAACTCCGCTGCGGCGATCATGTGTCCTGTGGAAGATATGGGAAGAAATTCTGTGAGACCTTCGACTATGCTGAGAACTATTACATGAAGGATATCCATTTAATCACCGAAAAAAAATTTTCAGCGATGATAGACCTAAATTGATGGAAATGCATTAAAAAAAAGGCGGACATTTCTGCCCGCCCTTTTGACTTAGTAGTTAACAACCAGAAGTTCGAAGTGCTCCTGTTTGTGCACGCAGGTGGGGCACACAGCGGGAGCTTCCAGACCTTCGTGAACGTGTCCGCAGACAAGACATTTCCATGCCACAGTTGCGCCCTTTTTGAAAACAAGGCCGTCGGCAATGTTTTTTGCCAGTGTGCGGTATCTTGCTTCGTGATGAGCTTCGATGGCTGCGATTTTTGTGAAGAGAGTTTCAACCTGAGGGAAGCCTTCCTCTTTAGCTATCTTTGCGAATGCGGGGTAAAGGATCTCCCACTCTTCATGTTCGCCGTCGGCTGCAAACTTGAGGTTGTCCAGAGTCTGAGCATATGCAACGGGATAGGCTGCGTTGATGTTCACCATCATGGGAATTTCGCTGCCGAGCAGGTCGTTTGCATAATCGAAGAAGCGTTTTGCGTGGACTCTTTCGTTGTCCGCAGTTTCAAGGAAGATGTTCTCTATCTGACGGTATCCCTCTTTGCGAGCCTGAGCAGCGTACATTGTGTATCTGCCGCGGGCCTGAGATTCACCGGCGAAAGCCTTAACAAGATTTTCAAGTGTCTGAGTACCTTTCAATGATTTTGACATTTCTGTCCTCCTGTGTTTTATTTTTTTGGATTATAGCATAAAAATCCCAGAATACAATATAAATCTTTTAATAATTTTTATTATCTCAATCTTCCGGTTAATCTTATACTGAATTATATCACGTTAAATTTAAAGCCAAAGTAAATACTGCGCCGGAGAGGCTGTTTTCCGCTTTAACGTGTCCGCCCATCTTCTCCGCCATGCTGCGGACTATGGAAAGGCCTATTCCTGTTCCCTTGTCCCCTTTGGTAGAAAAGAACGGTTTGAAAATTTCGTCCGGCAGGAGGGATTCTTCAATTCCGCCCCCGTTGTCGGAGAAGTTCACTACGGCATGATTCCCGCTTCTGAAAACGTTTATATCGATGGCTCCGTTATTGATTCCCCGTTCCCTGATAACATCGACGGAGTTCATCACCAGATTCATCATTATCTGCTTAAAGTCACCCGAAAGCCCATATATGGTAAGGTTTTCATCCCCTGAAACATTAACGGTTATTCCGTTGACCGCCAGCAGAGGCTTGGCAATATTGATGACCTTATCTACCTGTTCCACAAGATGAAAAACAGAATTTTCCTGTGCGGAGCTGAAATAGTTTCTGAATTCGGTAAGGGTTTCGTTCAGGTACTGCACCTGAGTTTTCAGAATCTCCCTGCTCTCTTCCAGGTTCTCCGGCTCCGACGTCATGACTTCGGCAACCAGAGAGATAGCTGTAAGCGGCTGTTTCATCTGGTGGACGGCGGCGGAGAGCAGACCTCCCATCTCGACCATCCTCTTCTGCTGAATCACAAGCATATCCTTTTCCATCAGCTCTTTCTCGCGGTTCAGCCGCTCTGTTATATCCCTTACAACGGCAATAACAACCGGTTTTCCCAGCATAAAGTTCTGCCGCACCATTATCTCTGCCGTGAGTATCTTTCCGTCCGCACGCACTATCTTGAGTCTGCCTTCGTGAACTCCGATGCTGTCCAGAGCAAGCCTCTGCCTCTGGAGATATTCCTTGAACTCCTCATCATCATAGACAAGCTCACGGGAGCGTTTTTTCATCAGCTCCTCTTTTGAGTAGCCGAACAGGGAACAGGCCGCCCTGTTAACATCCGCAAAGTTCAGCTTGCCGTTTTCGTCCATTTCCATGATGATGACCGCATCCTGACTCATTTCGAAAAGGTTCTGATATTTAGATGTCGTAACTATGCACGACATTTTTTCGGCTTCCACCCGCTCGTTGATTCTGGCGTTCAGATCCGCCAGAAGAACTTCGTACATCTTTTTTTCCGAAGCATCTATGACAATTGAGAAAAGCAGTGTCTTGCCTTTTATGGGAACGGCGCTTGAATAAACCTCGACATCCTTAACAGTGCCGTTTTTCAGCCTGTGCTTAAAGTTGAAATAGTTTCTCTTTGAGAGCACAGCCAGAGACATCTCCTTCTTGATTGCCTCTGGGCCAAGGGTGTTTATCTGGTCGACTGTCAGAGACTCCATCTCCGACTTTGTATAGCCGTAAAAACTGCATGCAGCATCGTTTGCATCCAGTATGCGTCCGCTCTGTCCGGCATCGATGATAAGCATCGGAGCCGAATTGTGCAGATATTTAGGAATAAAGGGCTCATCCGAACCGTAAAGGTTCAGCTCCGAATTACCCTCAACAGTGAGGTTGTGCGCTGTAAAAAGAAACCTGCTGTCTTTATCCATGAACAGTTTAAGCGCAAAAACCTGCTTTCTGCCGTTAACCATCAGCGACGTGTTTGCAGACAGCGCCTCACGCTCCCCCCTGACCACAGAAAAGAAATCCGGCACATTGCCGAGAAAATATGATGCGGGCAGAATAAACTCCGCCCCCTGAAAGTATTCATCAAAAAGGCTGTTTTTTGAAAGAACCTTCAAACCGGCATCCGCATAGGCTCCGGCTATCCTCATTTTTCTGAGCAGCTCTAAATTAGTATCCATTTATCGTTCCACAATTTTGCATATTACATAAATCTAGCACATTTAAATAACGATTGGAATTATTGAAGTTTAATATATTATATGATATTGTAGGTTAACTATTAAGGGCGTGAAAATGAGACTGTCCACAGTAACTTTCCTCACCGCAATATCTGTTGCGGTTATTTTTTCTGCGGCACTGCTGTATAACCTCACAGCCCTGTCAAACAAGCATATAAGCAACTCCGAGCAGGAACTCAAAAAAAACTACATTCTCAGACAGAAAGAACTTATCCGCACCGAGATAGAGCGTCTAACAGCCAGAATAGAGCTTGAAAAGGAAGAAGTCTACACTCAGGCGAGGGTTTCTGTAAGAGACAGAGTAAACTCAGCCGATTCATTCGTCTCCGGAATGTACCGTTCCGGCGCATCTCAGGCGGCCATAAGAAAATCTCTGGAATCGTTCGTACACTCCATAAAATGGGAATTTAAGACCGGATACTACTACGTTCTGGACAAGGACGGAAAAGTTCTCAGCCACGGTGGAAACACCAAGTTCGAGGGAATGAACGCCCTTAAGCTGGTAAACAAAAACGAATTTGCAAAATTCATTAAAACCGCATACGAAAAGGGCGAAGCCTACGGAGAATATGACTTCGTTAAACCCGACGGCCACGGCGCCCTCTACAAAAAGATAGCCTATGCGAGATACAACCCCCAGACCCAGCTTATGATAGCATCAGGAGTATATCTGGACGAACTGGAGGACATAGCCAAAGAGGACATACTGGAAACCCTGCGCACCGACAGGTTCGGTCTGGACAACACCGGATATTTCTGGGTGATAACCTCCGACTACGAAAATATTTTCCATCCGGATCCCAAGTTCTCCTCTGCCGATGTTAAAGAGGTTCGCTCCGGCGACGGCCGCAGAATCCTCATTGAAGCTGTGGAGATGGCTCAAAAACAGGGCGGCGGTTATCTGTCCTATAAGTGGGAACTGCCCGACAAACAGGGCTACACCGAAAAAACCACCTACATCGGCTATATTCCGGACTGGAAATGGATAGTCGGCACAGGTTTCTACTACGTTTCTCTGAATGAAATGATTAAAGCTGAAAAAGCGGCTCTGATGAAGACCACCCGCAGTGAACTCGTTTCAAACATTTATCTGATAGGTTTTCTGTTCATCTGTTCGGTGGCCATGTCCGCATATATCTTCCGCAGGATGCGTGAGGTTGAGGACAAGGAGGCCGTTATTCTGAACGACCTTAAGCAGTATAAATTCATAATGGATGAAAGCTCCGTTGTCAGCATGACCGACCCCAGAGGAGTGATGACCTACGTTAACGATCAGTTCTGCAATATCAGCGGCTACACCCGTGAACAGCTGATAGGGCAGAAACACAACATAATGCGCCATCCCGACACTCCGTCAGAATACTTTGCCGAACTCTGGAAAACCATCGCCAGAGGGAAGATATTCAAAGGCATCATAAAGAACCTCAGACCCGACGGAACCCACTACTACCACAATGTGACCATTATCCCCATTAAGGACGAAAAGGGCCGCATAGTGCAGTATACGTCGTGCAGCCAGGATGTTACCGAGGTCATCGAGAACAGGGAGAAGCTCCAGAACGTTTTCAGCGTGGACAGGCTCACCGGACTTGGCAACAGATATAAGCTGGAACAGGATATCGACAATTCAAAAATGCCCTGTCTGGCAGTCATCGACATAGACAGGTTCCACGAGATAAACGAGCTTTACGGCATGCGGATGGGGGATGAACTGCTCACCTATTTCGCAAAAAGGATGATCGCCAACTCCACAATGAAAAACTTTGAGATATACCGTCTCCACTCCGACGTTTTCGCCCTTCTGGCTCCATACATGGATATGGAAGAGTTCATACCCATGGTTGTGGCCGCCTCCGGAGAGATTGTGAAGGATTCTTTCGTGATAGAGGGCAAAGAGGTGATGGTTACATGCAGAATGGGCTTTGCCGGCGGCTCGGACGAAATAATGGCCAAGGCCGACATAGCTATGCAGCAGGCGAAGTTCGAAAATAAGTCATACAAAGTGTTCGACCCGAACATAACAAGCAACTTTGAAATTTACGAACAGAACATAAAGGTAATGAAGATGCTGAACGAGGCTGTGGAAAAGGACAGGATAGTCCCCTTCTTCCAGCCCATATACTCCTATGCGGACAACTATATCAAAAAATACGAATGCCTAATGCGCATCATCGGTGAAGACGGTTCGGTGATATCACCCGCCAGTTTCCTTGAAATAAGCAAGCAGACAAGGCTGTATCCCCGACTGACTCTGGCCGTTGTCAAAAAATCCATAGACATCTTCCGCATGATGAAGAGCGAGTTTTCAATAAACCTCTCCGCCGAAGACCTTCAGAATGCCGAAACCATCGACGAGATATTCAACTATGCTAAAGAGGCAAACGTGCTCGACCGCATGGTGATAGAGATAGTCGAAACCGAAAGGCTCACTGCGGACGAGAACATCGTGGGCATCATCTCAAGATTCAAACGCAACGGAACAAAGATAGCCATTGACGACTTCGGTTCAGGATATTCAAACTTCGATTATCTGCTGAAGGTGTAGGCTGACTACATCAAAATTGATGCGAGCATCATAAAGCTCATCACCAAGGACGAAAGAGCATCGGACATAGTGCGTTCAATAACCAGCTACGCGCAGAAAATGCATATGAAGACCATCGGGGAGTTCATAGCCGACAAGGCCTCTGCGGAAAAGGCGAAGGAACTGGGCGTGGATTTTGCACAGGGATATTTCTTCGGCAAACCGGAACCGACCCCCAAACCGAAACCCGACAACAAGCTATGATACTCTGCGCCTGCCCAGCGCAAACTTAAGAACTATCAGCAGCACAGGAGCGAGATGAAAGAACAGGTCGAATATATCTATCGGCCGTTTCAGAGTTCCTTCAGACAGCATCCTCAGCTTCTCAGCCACATGAGGCTCCGGAGTGAAGGGCGCAAGCCCCAGAAACAGAGCCAGAACAATAAGAACGGTATAATCCAGCTTTTTAAGCATCAAACCCTCTCCACAATGAAAACACAATTATCTTAAGCAAAACCGGAACAGGTCGATTTGCACATATAACCGAAACATCCGGAGTTGAGACTATGTATATCAACATTAATGTAAAATCCGCTGAATTACAATACAGCGCAAAACAGTCCGGCTCAAACGGAAGCAGAACAGCTTCGAACGTAAGTGTTAACTACGACAGCATAGAGATTAAGACCGGAAACGACCAGTCGGCATACAGCGGCAGAAGTGCCCTCTCTCCTGTGGAGGAGCACCTCTACAGGTCTGCATCAAACCTGATGGATATTATTTCAAGACGTACGGCAGACAACCTGAAAGACCAGTCATTTCAATATTCCGCAAGCATCAGGGTTCTTTCGGTTTCAATAGAGATAAGCGGCGAACCCACGCAGGACGTGGCTAAAAAAGCCGAAGAGATGCTCGGCGAGGACGGATATTACGGAGTTGAAAAGACATCGGACAGGCTGTTCGAACTTGCCAGAAAGCTTTCGGGCAACGACATTGAAAAGCTGAAAGAGGCTAAGGACGCCATAACCAAAGGCTATGAATCAGTGAAAGGACTGTTCGGCGAGAATACGCCCGACATAACGCACCAGACCTATGACAGAACAATGGAGAAGATGGACGGGTATATTGAATACCTGAACAGGCAGCCGGAGAAATCCTACGCCTGAACGATTCCCAGAGAGATGGTTATCTTTGCGCCGAAACCTGTGTTCTCGGCGAATATTGTGCCTTTCATCCGCTCGGTTATTATGAGCTTGCTCATATACAGTCCGAGCCCTGTGCCCTTTTCGCCCTTTGTCGAGGCATAGGCGGAAAATATCTTTCCGACCATATCACTGCTTATTCCGCCGCCGTTGTCTATCACCGACAGAAGAACCCGATCGTTGCGCCTGCCGATCACAATATCAATCTCGCCGTCGTCGGAGTTGTTGGCCTCAATGGCGTCTCTGGCATTCGTCAGCAGGTTGAGCACAACGTTTTTGAACTCGTTCTCATATCCGAAAACCAGAACTTCTTTCAGCGTCTCGTCTTCGGGATAGAGTCCGCATTTTATCTTGTGATATTTCAGCTGAGGCCTGAAAAGCTGGAGAACATCGTTAACAGCTCTTAAAATACTGAAATTGCCCGCCCTGCAGGAGGGTTTCAGGAAATCCCTGAAATCGTTTATGGTAGCGGTCATAAATTCTATCTGTTCGTTTATGCTGGCCACTGTCTTGCGCACCAGTTTCTCCGATTCAGCGTCAACCTCCAGAAGCTCCTGAAGCATCTGGGCTATCATGGAGATTGCGTTGAGAGGCTGAACCCACTGATGGGCTATGATGCCCACCATTTCGCCCATGGTGGCCATTTTGGACTGCTGAAGGAGCATGCGCTCCTGCTCTATGTTCTTCTGCTGAACCTGCTTATAGTGAGTGATGTCGCTTATGAAGCAGAATATCCTCACCTCTCCGCCTTCGCCTGTTATGGCCTCGAAGCTCATGAGGACATCGATGATGCTTCCCTGTTTGGTGCGTATCCTGAAATCCACCGAACCTGATTTTTCAATAGTGTCCAGCAGGTTATAGAAAACAGCGGAAATACGCTCCCTGTCTTCCGGCAGGATGAGTATTTCCGATGCTTTTCTGTTTTTCAGCTCTTCTGCTGTATAACCGGAAAGCGTCAGACAGTGTTCGTTGCAGTCGAGGATATTCCCCTCCGCATCCATTGTAAAAATGCCGATGTTGGCTTTATTGTATAGCGTGCGGTAGAATGATTCCTGCCTGCGCAGTTCCTTTTCCGCATTCTTTCTGAATGTAATGTCGTGAAAAACGCCGTCCAGAACACAGGTTGTGGGGGACAGTTTTTTCATAACCACCCGCAGATGCCTGTCCGTTCCGTGGTCGTCGGTAAAGGTTATCTCCGTCTCAAGTTTTGTGTTCTCTGTGACTCCGGCGATGGTTTCGCAGAGCTGACGGAATTTGTTCTCCTTCATCTTGCCGCAGATGTCGTCAATGCTGATAACGCAGTTCTTGTCCTCAACGCCGAGCACCCTACATGCATCAGGAGTCAGCACCAGACATTTCTGGTCGCTTAAGTACTCAAAGTTTCCGGCTCCTGATATCTGGTTTGTCTGGCTGAGTTTTTTTCTGTGGAGTTCAAGGTCGCTGACGGCCTGGTTAAGCGCCAGAGTTTTCTTGCGCACCTCTTCGTCCAGCTGCGAGACCGAGTCTTCCTGTCTCACCGCAACGGAACCTGAGACAGGATACAAAGCGGCAAGGAGGCATGAATCGAAACCTATATCTGTAAAGGTGAGAATGTAATGACTGTTATCGATTTTGACAAGCTGACCCGTGCGTGATTCTCCGCATTCGGCATAAACATAACCGCCGAAAACCTCGGAAACGGTCTTGCCAACAGGATTGTGATACATCATTCTGCGGACACCGTCCGAAGCCCAGAGAACCTTATCGAAGGGTGCTCTGCCAGAAACCCGCAGAAGAAGCGAATCATGGTGATGTTTTGTCATATTCACAATCATATCTCACATTTACTGTATTTCGCAACATAAGATATTTACGCATATGTGAAATATTAACACATAAAAGGGAGTCGAAGCTCCCTTTATTTATCCGTATCCGAGTCGCATTTGGTGCCTGTCTGGCAGTGTCCCTGCCCGCATCTGCACGAGCTTTTTTTCCGCCGCATGAAAAGCACCAGCGAAAAAAACGCCACAGCAACGAACACTCCGCCAAACACAACGAAAAACTGTTTCATATCAGCTTCCGAAATCATCAAAGAATATGTTGTCCGGCTCAACCCCAAGGCTGTCCAGCATTCTGAGAACGGAAGATATCATCACAGGGGGGCCGCAGAGGTAATATTCTATCTCTTCGGGAGCCTCATGGTTTTTGAGATAGTTCTCCAGAGCCACGTTGTGTATGAATCCTTTATATCCGGTCCAGTTGTCCTCCGGCAGAGGATCGGACAGAGCTATATTGTATGTGAAATTGGGATACTTCTTTTCCAGTTCCCTGAAATCCTCCGTATAGAACAGTTCTTTCAGGCTTCTGCCGCCGTACCAGAAGCTTATCTTTCTCTCTGTGTTCAGGGTGCATAGCTGATCGAATATTATCGACCGCAGGGGAGCCATCCCCGCACCGCCTCCGAGAAAGAGCATCTCTTTGCCAGTGTTGCGGCCGTAGAACTCGCCGAAAGGTCCCGCTATGGTGACCATATCGCCGGGTTTTCTGCTCCAGACATAAGATGAGCCTATGCCGGGGGGCACTTCTTTTCCGAACGGAGGCGTTGCGATACGCACGTTCAGCTTTATAAGCCCCTCTTCCGCAGGGTAGCTTGCCATGCTGTATGCTCTCTGAATCTCCTCTTTTGTGCCCGCTTTCAGCTTGAAGAAGCCGAACTTCTCCCAGTCGCTTCTGTACTGCTCTTCAACATCGAAATCCGAGAAATTCGCCTCATAGGGGGGCACAACCACCTGAATGTAGCCGCCCGCCCTGAAATCCACCTTTTCGGGGACTTTCAGCACGAACTCCTTTATGAAGGTTGCAACGTTGTCGTTTGAAACAACCTCGCACTCAAGCCTTTTCGCCGCAAAAACCTCCGGCGGAAGCTCGATGGTAATATCGTTTTTCACAGCCGTCTGGCATGAGAGTCTGAAGCCCTCCTTCTCCTGTCTGCGGTTGATGTGGGTCTTCTCTGTGGGCAGGATATCGCCTATGCCCTCCACTATCTTCACCCTGCACTGGCCGCATGAACCGCCGCCGCCGCAAGCCGAGGAAACAAATATGCCGTTGTCCGCCAGTGCGCTGATGAGCTTGCCGCCCGTAGACACACTGAAATCCTTCTTATGGTTTATGTTTATGGTCACCGTTCCCGCTGAGACAAGCATCCTTCTGGCGTTGATGATCACCCCCACCAGAAGCAGTATCACAGCTGTAAATACGATGACGCCCATTATAAGCAGTGTCATAACTTTATCCCCGAAAACAGCATAAAGGCTATGGCCATGATGCCTGCCGTTATGAATGTTATTCCCATGCCGCCAAGCCCTCTGGGTGTGTCGGCATATTTTATCCTGTCTCTGATGCCCGCCATGGTGACGATCGCCAGCGCCCAGCCTATGCCGGAGCCGAACCCGTATACCACGGACTCGCCGAAGGAATAATCCCTCTGCACCATGAACAGCGAACCGCCCAGAATTGCACAGTTAACCGTTATAAGCGGCAGGAAGATGCCAAGTGCTGAGTAGAGCGACGGAACGTATTTATCCAGCGCCATCTCCAGAATCTGCACTATGGCGGCTATAAGGCCGATATAGGTAACAAGACCGATAAACCCGAGGTCAAGGTCGGGCAGACCCGCCCAAGCCAGAGCACCCTCTTTCAGCACGAACCTGTAGAGCAGGTTGTTAGCCGGAACCGTTATGGCCTGAACAAACACCACCGCAACACCGAGGCCGAAAGCGGTCTCGACCTTCTTTGAAACAGCGATGAACGTACACATGCCCAGAAAGAAGGACAGAGCCATGTTCTCGATGAAAATTGATTTTATGAACAGCGAAAGATATGCTTCCATATTACTCCTCCGCCTTAACGACTGTCAGTCTGGCTATCCATATCAGGATGCCTATGAGGAAGAACGCACTGGGCGCAAGCAGAAAAAGCCCGTTTGGCTGATACCACCCGCCTGAGTTCACCGTGGGCAGAACCGTCATTCCGAAGAACTTGCCGGAACCAACGATCTCCCTGATGGTGGCTATTATGATAAGCACAAGGCCGTATCCTGCACCGTTGCCCAGACCATCCAGAAAGCTTCTGAACGGTGGGTTGCTGATGGCATATGCCTCCGCACGTCCCATGATGATGCAGTTGGTGATGATAAGCCCCATGAACACCGACAGCTGTTTGCTCACCTCGAACATGTAGGCCTTGATGATCTGATCTGCGATGATGACCAGAGTGGCAACCACAGTCATCTCGATTATAAGCCTGATGCTGGAGGGCATAAGCTTTCTCAGCATGGATATGAAGAGGTTGGAGAGTGCCGTAACCGTCATAACGGATACCGCCATAACGAGTGTCACCTCCATCTTTGTGGTAACCGCCAGTGTGGAGCAGATGCCCAGCACCTGAACCGCAATGGGGTTGTTCTTTATGATCGGGTCTGTAAAGACCTTCATTGCCGACATCAAGCACCCCCCTGTTTAAGCGAAGCAAGGAATTTGCCGTAGCCGTCCGCACCCATCCAGAAACGGACGGTGTTCTCAACGCCTCTGCTGGTCATTGTCGCCCCGCTCAGAGAATCTATCTGGCTGTCGCCCTTTGCCCCTTTCACAACGGAAAGAGCCACCGAGCCGTCGTCGCCGTATATCTTTTTGTCAACCCAGCCGGCCTTCCACAGCGGATTGTCTATCTCGCCGCCCAGACCGGGTGTTTCTCCGTGGTCATAAAAGGTTATGCCGCTTACAGTGTTCAGATCTGCGTTCAGAGCCATGAACCCGTACATTGTGCTCCAGAGACCGGAACCGTAAATTGGCAGAACCACCTTCGAAACCTGTCCGCTGCCGTCACGCAGGATGAAAACGGGAATTTTCGCCGGAATGCTTTTGATAACGGCGACATCCTGCTGTTTGTTCAGCTGAACCGCATCGGCGGACGAGGCAAGTCTGCGGATGCTCTCAAAATATTTGCCCGCATCCCCCTTTTCGGCCTTTCCCGTGCGCATATCAACAAGATATGTCTCAACAGCTTCAAATGCGCTGTTCACATCCGTGTCGGCCTGCAGAACTCCGGCCGCCAGAAGTATATTCTTTTTGCGTTCCAGTTCCCTGTTCATGTCCTGTCTGGGCTTGAGGAGCACGTTTGCCCCCGCCACGAAAAAGGAGCATATAACAGCAAGCACCAGCGCAATTATAAACGTTCTAAGATCGCTTTCAGGCCGCATATCTCTTTGCCCTCCTTGCGATATTCGCCTTCATCACCAGATAGTCGATGAGCGGCGCAAAAATGTTTGCAAACAGAACCGCCAGCATAGCCCCTTCGGGATATGCTGGGTTCACCACACGCACCAGTGCGGTCATGGCTCCTATGAGGAATCCGTAGAAATACTTACCCGTATCGGTGTATGCCGCCGAAACAGGGTCTGTTGCCATGAACACAGTTGCGAAGGCAAAACCGCCTATCACAAGATGCCAGTCGGGCGTGAGGGAGAACATATAGTTAGTGTCCGAACCTATCATATTGAACATAAATGTCAGCGCAAAAAGCCCCGCTACGGACGAAACGATTATCCGCCACGAGCCTATTCCGGTATAGATAAGCACCGCCGCACCGAAAAGACACGCCAGAGTGGAGGTTTCACCCATTGAACCGGGAATGAACCCCAGAAAAGCGTCGGTCCATGACACGTCGATATGTCCGGAAAGTGACTGCGATGCAAGGGGTGTGGCATAGCTGTAGCCGTCCAGAGCCACCCATGCGGTGTCGCCGGAAATACCTGCCGGATAGGAGAAAAACAGTATAGCCCTTGCGAAAAGCGCAGGGTTCACGAAGTTGCGCCCTGTGCCTCCGAAAACCTCCTTACCCAGCACCAGACCAATGGACAGTGCCACCATGGCCTGCCAGATGGGTACTGTCGGGGGGAGTATCAGAGGATAAAGAAGGCTGGTGACCAGAAACGCCTCGCCTATCTCATGTTTGCGCACCACCGAGAACAGAAGCTCCCAGAAGCCGCCCACAGCCAGTGTGGCTATATAAAGCGGCAGAAAGTACAGTGCGCCGTGGAAGAAATTCGCCCCGATGCTGTGCGGATCATACCCCACACCGAAAGCCTGAATCAGCCCGTGCCGCCAGCCCTCAAGGTTTTCAGTACCCGTAGCCGCAATGGCAAGGTTGGCCTGAAGTCCGGTGTTGTAAAACGCCATGAGCGTACAGGGGATAAGGGCGACCACAACGGTTATCATTATGCGTTTCAGGTCTATTCCGTCACGCAGATGGGTCGTTCCCTTGGTTCGGTGCAGAGGGTTGTACAGGAAGGTGTCGGCCATCTCAAACACCGGATACCAGCGTTCCAGCCTGCCCCCCTTCTCGAAAAGATGCCTGTATTTATCAAAGAATTTTTTCATGTCAGCCCTCCTTCTCAATTGTGGTGAGGGCATCACGCAGAAGAGGTGCGTAGTCCGTTTTGCCCGGGCAGACATAGGTGCAGAGGCTCAGATCCTCTTCGGAAAGCTCCAGTGCGCCCAGTTTCTCCGCCCCTTCGTAGTCCTTCATCTGCAATGCACGCAGAAGGTGCGTAGGCAGAATATCCATCGGCGTCACCTTTTCATAGGTTCCCACAGGAACCATAGCCCTGTGACTGCCGTTCAGGGATGTGTCAAAATTTATACTCTTCTCGCCGAAAACCTTTGATGCAAAAACATTTATCACCGAATGCACATGGAAACCAGGCAGCAGCCAGCCCATAAAGGGTCTTTCAGTCTGCTCGGCAACGGCTGAAATCTGTGCGAAATCAGTGGACAGATAGGCCGTTTCGGGTGTTAAGGGAAGTCCGAACAGAACTGAACCGTTTATCAGCCTCAGCTCCCCGTCCTTAAGCCTTCCTTTAACAAGCTCGCTCACGGATGCGCCGTGGAGTGTTCTCACATGACAGGGGGTTACAAACTCTCCGCCCAAAGCCACGATGCGTTCTTCGTTAAGCTCTTTATGTTTAATGAGATATCCGAAATCTATCATTGTCTGTGCATCAACGGTCCAGACAAGCCTGCCCTGTGAGACAGGGCGCAGGAAGTGGATGTGTGTACCCGTGAGCCCCGCCGGATGAACTCCGTCGAAAACCGCAGCCTCAACCCCCTCGACATTGTCAATCGCAACCCCGTTTCCGGTGCATGCATATGTTTTGGGCGCAAGTTTTGCGGCGGCCTTAAGCCCTTCGTAAAAATATTCTTTGTATCTGGAGATTATCCTGTTCATATCCGGCGCATTAGGACGTGTGTCCATGCAGTTTACAAACAGTGCCTCCGGTTCCTCATCCGCACTGACGCAGGTTGCGAACGGACGCCTGCGGAATCTGGTCAGAAGCCCTGAAACCTTCAGCAATTCGAGAACCTCCGCCCTGCCGATAACATCCGTGTCAAACTGCACGGCCTCGTTTCCGTCCTTTTCAATGACAACGGACAGCAGTCTGCGTTTCTCTCCCCTGTTTATCTCCGCAACAACTCCCGCCACAGGCGAGGTGAACATCAGAGAGGGGTTCTTTCGGTCGGTGAAAAGCAGTTGTCCTTTTTTCACCCTGTCGCCCGTTCTGACCTTCAGCGAAGGCCTCAGATTCGGGTAATCATCTCCCAGCAGCCCGACTCTGGAAATATCCGTCTGGTCGAGCACAACATCGGAGGGACGCCCTTTGATGGGCAGATCCAGCCCCTTTTTAATTTTTCGGTAAATCATTTAGCTTTCTCCGAAAAGAATGAATTGTTTCATACAATAAGTGTAAACCACCTAATTTCAATGTCAAGAAAGACTTGGACTATTTTTATGTAAAGAATATAAATTTAATCTTATTTACTTTTTTCTTGCTCTGACAATGAGAACACCGCTGACAAAAACCAGCAGCATACCGAAGAAAGAGAGCAGATCGGGCATTCCGTCGCCGGCCAGATAACCTGTGAAAACGCTGAAAACAAGCTCGGTGTAGCTTATAGACCCCATCAGCGAGGCTCTGCCGTAGTAGTAGGATTTTGACATGAGAAACTGTGCCGCAGAGGCCAGTATTCCGGAAAGAATGAAATATGTCAGATGGATACCTGTTGGCAGAAAATTCCAGTCGGAATAACGGGCGTCGCCCGTCAGCCAGAGAAAGCCGAAATATACCAGCGAAGCGGCAACCCCAACCAGAGAGAACACGAAAACCACCATACGGGCATCATAATAGTCCGCCAGACCCCGAACAGTGGTATAGGCAAACGCCGCCAGCACCCCGCAGAGTATCCCTGCGGCATAACCCATCGGCGGAACTTCCCCGCCCGGCTTCAAAATGAAAAGTACACCCCCGAAACCCACGCCTATGGCCGCCCATACCCGCCAGTCGGTCTTCTCCTTCATAACCAGAATGGCTATCAGAGCCGTGAACAGAGGCGAAGTTTTGGAAAAGGTTGCGGCGGATGCGAGATGCATAACGCTGATGGCATAGAAATAGGCAATCATTGCTCCGATGCCGTAAACCCCTCTCATCAGAAGCAGAAAAGGTTTTCCGCCACGGCTCACCGGACGAACGATGACCATTGCGCCGAATATGATAAGCATGGTTATCAGATTGCGCATGAAGATTATCTCCATGGTGGAGAAATCGGCGGTAAGTTTTTTTATGAAATACCCCATGGAAGCGAAACACACGGACGCACCGAGCATCATTGCGATGCCCCTTGTCTCGTTGTCATATCTGGGGGTGGGGTTATCTGTCATGGGTCGGATTATACGCTTATAAACAGGCGTTTACAAGTCTTTCTGCCGCTTTGGCAGGGTTTGCAGTGACACAAAATTCGCCGTCATTCTGAGTTAAACGAAGAATCTCTGTCTTTATGAGACTCTTCACTTCGTTCAGAGTGACGATAGGCTATATCGTCTTTGCGAGCCGCAGGCGTGGCAAACTTCCACCATAAGTTATCGAAGTATCAGCATCATGCAGACTGGATATGGAAGACTGCGTACTGTCATTCTGAGTGAAACGAAGAATCTCTGCCTTTATGAGACTCTTCACTTCGTTCAGAGTGACGATGTTTGTGATTACCGTAAACAAGGGTTTCAGTTTTGTCTCCTCCTTTAACAAAGGGGGATTAAGGGGGATTTACATTTTCGTAGATTCAACTGATGAGATTGCCGCACCTGCTTACGCAGGTTCGCAATGACGCAAATTTCCCGTCATTCTGAGTGAAACGAAGAATCTCTGCCTTTATGAGACTTACAACATTAAAAAAAGTAATGCCAGACCCAGTCCAGCCTCCCACGCTTAATATACCAGATGCCGCTGAATTTCATTATCCGGCGAATCTTCTCACGCATTTCGGGCTTATAGCAGTGAATTTTGCAGTCTTTGCACTTGGGTTTGGGGTCGAGGGGGCATTTTTCGTTGCGACGCAGGGCATATTCCAGCACCCCACGGCAATCATCGCACAATTCCTGTCCGCCGTGGTTCTCCCTGCAATATACTTTAATAAAGGCGGTCAGGACTTTGGCGTCCTTGACCACCCTCTTCTCTTTTTTCATATCTCTTCCAGAACGTCGCCTGTTCTCACTCTGTTGCGAAGCTCAAGGAGTTTTTTGTCAAGTTCCTGAAGCTGTTCAAGGTTCTGACGCTCTTTTGCGGACGTTGCGATTATCTTCGCCACACCGCCGTTCTTTATAACAAGCCTTTTGTCACCCATAAGAGCCAGTATGGGGTCGTGGGTGGACATAAGAACTATCTTCTCTTCGCCTACAAGCAGATCAAGCGCTTTTTTGCGGTCGATACCAGCGTTCTCTATCTCGTCGATGAGAACTATGGGGGATTTGCTGAGGAAGGCCGTATCGGCTATCATCAGCGCCCTTGACTGTCCGCCGGAAAGGGATGTCACAGGGGTGTCGCCGTCAAACTTTTCACCTGCAAGCTCGTTTGCCTTTTCGATGATAAGCTCCACCTTCTCGTCAGGATTCTGAACGAAGCGGCTCTCCGCATGTATCCTTACGAACTCTCTGGCTGTCAGATCCATTACAAAGTTCATGTTCTGGGACAGCTGTGCCACAGGCTTGTGCTCGGGAGAAAATCTCCAGCTCTTGTCGGGGTCGTTTCCGTTTATTTTTATGCGGCGCTTAGTGGGCGTGTCACCCATTGCCATCCATTCGATATCCGCCAGCAGACGGCTTTTGCCTGAGCCTGTGGGTCCTACGATACAGATTATTTCTCCGGCCTTTATCTCAAGCTCAAAGTTTTCGTCCTCGCCCTTTTTGTTGATTCCGCCTGTTATAGTAAGGCTGCTTATCACAGACGTTCTCTCGGTCATTGAACCCACAGCCTCAAGGAAGGTCATGAAGTTGTTCACGAACTCCGAAGGCTCGATTCCCATGTCCTCAAGCTGTGTGTCGGTGAGATCATCTATAAAGTCTTTCACAGAACCACTCGGAGCCTCAAAACCCTGAGATTCGAAAAAGTCGCCTGCAAAGGGCATTTCAGCCAGAAGTTCCGCAAAGGGTTTGTTAAGTATCTGCTGTCTATCCATTGTCCACATCCATTTTTCTGACGTTGCCCATCTGATATTTTGCGCCTATCCTCTTTTCGCCGAGGCAGTAGGAACAGAGAGCCGAAGGCATTGAGAAACGAAGGCTCTTGCCGTCCAGTGTTTCGGTTTCGGTCTTTTCGTCCGCAAACAGGGTTGAAAGCTCGAATGCGCCCTGTCCTGTAATTCCGTTAACATGCATGATGCTCGCTGTAGGGTTCACCGTGGCGACCCTTGAGGCGAAAACCTCACGCTCGGCCTGGGAAACAATGTCCCCTTTGGTGATGACAACTATGTCTGCTGATTTCAGCATGGGACCTATCTTTTTGGGTGTGTTGATGCCCGACAGGTTGTCGATGACGCACACAGCCAGAATCTCTTTTATGTGGGGGCTGCATCTGTTGCAAAGCCCTGCACTCTCGCTTATCAGAATGTCTATTCCCTGCTTTTTGCCCCATTCGAAACTCTCGGAGACGTTGCTCACGAAATAGTGGTCGGGGCAGAGTGCGCCGGAAAGACCTTTTTTAACGGGTATACCCTTCTGCTCATAGAGCTTGTCGTCGTCGGTGTAGAGACAGTCAAACTTCACCACGCCCGCTTTCAGTCCCCTCTGGCGGAGGCTCTCCACCGTTTTCAGAATGACTGCGGTCTTGCCCGAAGAGGGGGGGCCGCTTACGGTTACGAATCTCATTATTATGCCTCCAGTTTTGAGTTGAACAGGCTGTTCAGTCTTTCAAGCAGACTGCCCATGTCGGTTGCGTATATCGCATCCCAGCCCATCCAGCAGAATTTTGCATCGGCGGGGAGTCTGTTGTCCACTTCTTTATTCAGCACGGGGAAAAGTCCCTTGTGAGCCATTATCTCGCCGGTCTCTTTTCCGTAGAGGAAATCGGCGGCGGGTTTGATTATATCTTTTCTGTCCTTGCGGGTGAGCATGAACACGGGGCTGACTATGCTGCCCTCCTCAGGCCAGACTATCGCAACGGATTTGCTGCCGAACAGCATTTTTGTGAAGAAATAGGGCATAATGGTGACAGCGGGCTTCGCCTCTGTCTTTTTGCCTGCGTTTTTGACCATCTGTGCGGGGTGCATGGACATTATCATGCTCTTGGCCAGTTTTTCCACACCTTCATCGCCGAACATATGGTGGATGTGCACCAGCAGAGAGTTGAAAAGGTCGAAGTCGCCAACGGGCAGAGACACGCTGTTCTCGAATGCGGGGGAAAGGATGTCCGCCCAGCTTTTGGGCACTTCTCTTTCGCCAAGTGCGTCAAGGTTAACCATGAACACTGCGGGAACAACGCCCACCATGCCGTAGTTGCCTCTGGGGTCTTTCATCTGCGCCAGATAGTCGTGGCATTCGCCTGTCATGTCCTCGAACATTCCGTTCTTAACATGCTGACCGAATGAACGCTCATCGAAGAAAACGTCGAATCCGGCAGAAACGAACAGGTCGGGCACGTTCTCGGCCTTGATGCCAACAACGTTCTCCTCAAGCCATCCCTGACCCTGTGCGGCGGCGATGAAATCATATGCCACTGAAAGTCCGGTCTGCTCCTTCACTTCGTTTGCAAAGGCGTCTATCTTTTCAAGCAGGGGCAGGCGCACCGGACAGGGCAGAAGACCTTTCAGGGTGATGTCGCCCTTCTTTGTCTGCTCCTTGAGGGTAACGTCCACAGATGCGTCGTTGTTCTTCTCTATTTCGGCAAGGCTGTTCAGAAATGTCTGAACATCATAGTTTTTCTGTTTGATGGCTGTTTCCAGTTTAAGGAACTTGCCTGCGGATGCCAGTGTTTTGTCATCTTTAAAGTTGTCGAACCCTTTGCTCAGAAAAAGGCTGAAAGCGGCGGGGTGTTGTTTTGAAAGTTCATAAACGGTTATATTGGCGTTGATCATTTGTTTCTCCTGTTAGTATCAGCTTCTGAAAACCAATATAACTATAATGTACAGGAATAACTTGACTGATGTCAAAATCCGGCGGGATTTTTTATTAAAGAAATAACGGCGGGTGACATTTTTTCCGCCAGATATGCAGAACCCTGAATTGACAAATGGTTAGAGTCGAAATAGAGCGGATCGAGACCGTTATAGATATCGCATTCACCCTCTTTACAGAGGTAATCCGAGGGGTCGAGGACGGTAAATTCCGCCTCTTCTGACAGTTTTGCCACCATTTTTTTAAAGTCTTCAGACCATTTTATGTGCTCGGCGGAGTTGAAGTCATAGTCCAGACTGCCGACCTTCTCCCCGAATATCTTTTTCATGACGGCATATTTTCCGGCCTCGGCGGGGACATCAAAACCGATGTCCGGCACGTCCATAATGAGCACAACCCTTTTTCCGGACTGCGTCAGCTCGGTTATGGTGTCTTTAAGGCCGTTATAAAGCAGTTCGTCACTGCGCACCGAATCGACCTTCGCTTCCGCCTTCTTCACAATATACAGCTTGCTGTCGCCCAGATAGCGGACGTTATTGGCATACATTCCCCAGCGGGCTGTGATGAACACGGTTTTTATCTCAGGTGATGATTCCATAATATCTATGGCTTTTTTGAAATGATCGGAGCATTCCTGAATCTTTGTTCCGTTCAGAACATCCGATTCCTCTGTGGGCAGACAGGTGGGGCGTGCGAAGAACAGACCGGACATGCCGTAAAGCTTCATCTGCTCGTTCATTCCGCCGCTCATTGCCAGTGCGTGGGAATCGCCCATCATGGCAAACGACGGTTCGGCGTTTTTATCCCCTATTCTGCAAAGTCTCTCTTTTCTGATGTCGGCATATTTCAGGTCGAAACATTTTTTAGGGTCAAGGCCGCCCATTTTGGCCGTGATCGATCTTATCACGTCCGGTGAGAATCTCGACTTGATGCCTTTTTCAAACTTAACGTAAAGCCCTGCGGAGGTTATCACCAGCATGGATGCCGCCGCATATGCAAAAAACTGTTTTCTGTTCTGAACCTTCATAACCCGCAGAGGTTTTTCAATTATATAGTAAGAAACCACCGCCAGCAGAAAAACGAAGGGAATCAGAAACGTATTTGAAAGGAAAAATGAGTCTATCTGAACTGCGGAAACGTAGTTGCGGAAGGCAAAGA
Source organism: Seleniivibrio woodruffii (assembly GCF_004339245.1). Taxonomy (NCBI): domain Bacteria; kingdom Pseudomonadati; phylum Deferribacterota; class Deferribacteres; order Deferribacterales; family Geovibrionaceae; genus Seleniivibrio; species Seleniivibrio woodruffii. Next base: position 1,226,809 of record NZ_SMGG01000003.1, on the reverse strand, counting down.
CCGGCCAGTGCCATATATAGAGCGAATATGACAGAAGCCCCACCCAGACGAAAGGCCTGTAGGAGAGGAATCTGTTAACCGCCGAGCCTTCGGCATGGATTATGAGCGCAGTGCCGACACAGGGCAGAAGCGCAGCATAGCCGGGAAATCTGGTGGATTCATCTATAAACAGCATTCCGGATGCGATCAGCATCAGCCCCAGAACACTCAGAAATTCCTTTTTAGCACCGTCAGCCTGAGGAAAAAAACCCAGAGCCAGCATTGAACCGAGCATCAGCTCCCATGCCCTGAAAGGCAGGTTGAAGAAAACAGCCTCTGGAAATCTGCCCACAAAAGCGATGTTCAGCAGAAAAGAGACTACGAATATCGACACGATTATAGTTTTCAGCCGTCTGAAACCTGTGCGAGCGAGAAACATTAGGATAAGCGGGAAAAAGATGTAAAACTGCTCCTCAACACCCAGCGACCAGGTATGAAGCAGGGGTTTGCTCTCCGCTTCCGCCTCAAAATAGCCGCTGTCGCCCCAGAAGATTATATTCGCACAGAAAAACACTGCCGCCGCAACGCTTTTGCCGAATTTTGCAAAATGGTTCGGCATAAGGACAAAGTAGGATATCAGTCCCGTAACGGCTATCATTGCAAACAGAGCGGGGAAGATTCTTTTTATCCTGCGTATGTAAAAATTTGAAAGGGTGAAGGTTCCGGATTCTATCTCTCTGAAAATTATGGTGGTGATAAGGTATCCTGAAATAACGAAGAAAACGTCGACACCGGTGAATCCGCCGGAAAATGCTCCGATACCCGCATGGTAAAGAATCACCGGCAGTATGGCAACCGAGCGCAGTCCGTCTATGTCTTGTCTGTATTTCACATTGATCCCTTAATGAAAAACTGTCGTACAATAGCTAAATTAAACAGAAAAGACAATAAAAAAGGTGTGAACACAAAAAGTTGCGGCGACAGAATGGGTTAGGAAATGTGCAGGGATTGTGATACATCTGCTTCATTGTGAACCTGCCAAAGCGGCGGGCTGTCTGAAGCCGGAAGACTGCTTCACTGCGTTCGCAGAGACGGGGAGTCATTATCCCTTTTGTCTTTTAGAACCGAGTAGTTCAAGGCGGACGAGGAAAAATTGACGAGCGTATATTGAAATACGTGAGGATAATTTTTCAGAGGACAACGAAGAAATACTATGCGTTATAAAAGACAAAAAAAGGGCCCGCAAATGCGAGCCCTTAATCTTTTACTCTGCTCCTCCGCTTCCTACAGGAGGAAGTGTGGAACGGGTTTTACTTCTTTCAATGGACTGGAGAGCCAGATAGTTTTCGCCGAAACGGTTCATGTTCTCCCTTTCGTCGTCGAACTGGTCAAAGTGACGCTCTTCGTCCTCAACAAGGGCTTCGAAAAGTTTTTTCGAAACAGAGTCCGCATTAGCAGAACACTCGTTTGCCCATCTGTTGTAGTCCTTTGCGCTCTGCTCTTCCATAGCTTTTGCCATGTCGAGCATTTTTCCGACATTACGCTCTTTAACGACGTCGTGAGAGGCTTTCAGCTCTATCTCGCCGTTCAGGAAAAGGATCCTGTCGGAAAGTCTTTCCACATGGATCATCTCTTCGATTGCGGTTCTTTTGAAAAGTGCCGCAAGCAGATCATATCCCTGATCATCGCAGTGGAAATGAAAATACATGTACTGGTGGAGTGTTGCCACCTCGTCAGCTATCGCTTTGTTAAGAAGCTCAATACTCTTCTCGTGCATGGTCTCCTCCTTTAGTATTTAACTACACACTAAAGATAGACCACAATTTCCGGCGATTCAAGACATATATTAGCTCATGATAAATCTTTTCCGCTAAAGGCAAAAAAATATCAATACCGCAGTTTGCCCAGTATAGAAACGAGGTTTTGCCTGTCTTCAGCATCCAGATCTTTCATGACCTGCTCAACGTTATTTTTATACCTGTCGAAAACCATGTTCAGAACGTCCATGCCCTTGTCTGTTATTGAAACAGTGAAGAACCTTCTGTCGCTCTGATCTTTTTTTCTTTCGGCCAGTCCGTTTTTTTCGAGGTTGTCGATAACGGTGGTCATGTTGCCTGTGGTTTTGCGGATTATCTCCGCTATGTCCTTCTGGCACATTGCGCCTTTGGTATACAGGGCTTCGAGAACGCCGAACTGGCTTACAGTAATGCCGAAATCTTTTAGATGCGCATAAACGCAGGCCGAAACGTTTTCCGCAGTCTGCACCAGCTTAATGAATGTGTCGAGGGAGCTTAACTCCTGCTCAATGGTCTTGTCTTTCATACTAACACCGCCTGAATGGTAGAATACTCAACGTTAAAGTATACCAAAGGCATCCCAATATCAAGCGGAAATTAAGACCATTTTACTATTTTTTAGCACATTCCTCACGACTGATACCGTCGATCATCTTCAGATCTTCAACAACCTGAGTATCATCATAGAGTTGACCAGACAGTGAGCTGACGATTGTACGGATTGACGTATCGTCTGAAATTCGATAGATAACCCAGCGGCCATCCTTTTCAGATGTTATGACTCCTGCGGAGCGCATCTGTTTCAGGTGTGCCGAAATGGTTGAGAGAGCGATGCCCAGAACGGCATCCAGCTCGCAAACGCACATAGGGCGCTTGTTGAGCATAAGCAGAATTCTCATTCTGTTTCTGTCGGCAATAGATTTGATAATTTCTACTGCTGAATCCAACTGTGTCATAGAACTACCCCTTAAAAACGAAATAAACTGCACCCATCATGCAGAGCCCTGCCCAAAGATAATTGAGCTTGAGCGGCTCCTTCATAAAGATGAAGGAGAAGGGAACGAACACCAGCAGGGTTATCACCTCCTGAGTGATCTTAAGCTGTCCGAGGGTGAGCGTCTGATATCCGAAACGGTTTGCAGGGACCTGAATCAGATATTCGAAAAAGGCAATGCCCCAACTCACAAAAACAGCCCATATCCAGCTTTTGTCCGCCTGATTTCTCAAATGCCCGTACCATGCGAAGGTCATGAACACGTTCGACATGGTCAGCATGGAAATAAAGAGTACAGTAGATTTCATATTATACTCAAAAAAAAGCGGGAGCAAGAGCTCCCGCAATAATTAAAATTTTTCCGTCAGAATTTTTGTCATAAGAGAAGCGAAACGTGACGTATCCGCAGGCATGTTGCCCTCAAGGATAAGTGCCTGATTGTAAAGCAGTTCGCTTATATCGGCCACTTTTTCGCTTTCAGGATTCTGCTCGAACTCCGAGTTAAGAAGCTCGATAAGTTTGTGCCCGGGGTTAAGCTCAAGTATCTTGCTGCGCTTGGGAACGGGCTGTCCCATCTGGCGGAGCATGGCCTCCAGGTTCGGGTCTATGTCGGAATCGCCTGAGACAAGCACACAGGGCGAGTTTTTAAGCCTTGAGGAGAGTCTGACCTCGCTCACGCTGTCTTGCAGGACAGCTTTGACCTTTTCAGTCAGCTTGCCGAAGTGCTCCTTGGCCTCTTTTTTGTCCTCTTCCCTGTCGAGGCTGATGTCGCCTTTCAGGATGGACTTGAATTTCTTGCCCTTATATTCCATAAGCCCTGTGATGATGATGTCGTCAACCTCATCCGTCATGAACAGCACCTCAAGGTCTTTCTCTTTCAGTGCTTCCAGATAGGGTGATTTCTCAAGCTCACTGCGGCTTTTGCCCGTTATATAGTAAATGTCGTTCTGCTCGGTCTTCATGCGGCCGAGATATGCATCGAGGTCGGTAAGTTTGCCGTCTTCGGTTGCCGTGGACTGCATCACCATAAGGGAGGCTATCTCCTCTTTGCGTTTGAAATCGAAGTGGATCCCCTCTTTCAGAACACGTCCGAACTCCGCAAAGAAAGCGTTATACTTCTCAGGTTCGGCGGTTTTCATTTTGGTCAGGGTTTCCAGAACTTTTTTGGTGATGTTGTTTCTGATGGTCTCCACCTGTCTGTTGTTCTGGAGTATCTCACGGGATACGTTCAGCGGCAGGTCGGAAGAATCCACAACGCCCACAACGAAGCGGAGCCAGTTGGGAACAAGGTCGCCGCAATGCTCCATTATCTGCACACGGCGGACATACAGCGCAGGGCCGGATTTGAAATCGGCATAGAGTATGTTCATGGGTGCTTTTGAGGGGATGAACAGCAGGGCGGAGAACTCTGAAGTACCCTCTGCACGGAAATGTATCGTTGCGGACGGATCTTTGAAGTCGTGGGAGATGTGGCGGTAGAACTGGCTGTATTCGTCCTGCTGAACCTCGCTTTTGTCCTTCAGCCAGATGGCCTTCATGGAGTTGAGCGTCTCCTCTTCAACAATATCCTTGTCTTCCTGTTTCTTTGTGGTGTCCATCACCACGGGATAGCTTATGTAATCGGAATATTTTTTGACGATGTCTTTGATCTCCCATTCGTCGGTATATTCCTTTGCATCCTCTTTAAGATGAAGAACGATGGTGGTTCCCCTTTCGCTCTTTTCATGGGCTTCAACTGTGAATGTGCCGTCCGCTGTGGATTCCCACATAACGCCGACGCTGGCATCCTCGCCCGCTTTGCGTGTGTAAACGGTGACTCTGTCGGCAACCATGAACGCAGAATAGAAACCTACGCCGAACTGACCTATCAGCTCGGGGTTGTTCTCTTTGTTCTCGATGAGCTGCATGAACTCTTTTGTTCCGGAATGGGCTATGGTTCCGAGAGCTTTTACAGCCTCGTCCTTTGTCATACCGATTCCGTTGTCTGTGACTGTCAGGGTGTTTTTGTCTTTGTCTGCCGATATTTTTATTTTGTAGTCGGCATCACCCTCCAGCAGAGCATCGTTTGTGAGAGCTTCGAAACGGAGCTTGTCGATGGCATCCGATGCGTTTGAAATAAGCTCTCTAAGGAAAATTTCCTTGTGTGAGTACAGAGAATGAATCATCAGCTCAAGAAGTTTGTTCACCTCGGTTTTGAACTGCATTCTTTCCTGTGACATCTAAAACCTCCGTATTTGTATTATTTTACGTGTAAGAATATTATTGTTTTTTAAGAAAAAATCAAGAATTCAGTTTAATGGCGGAGAATTGAGCTGAGACCCTTCGTCTGCCGCCTCAGGGTGACGGTAGATTCCGGGGCATTTGCCAAAGCGGCGGGCTAGCTGGAGTTGGAAGACTGCTTCACTCCGTTCGCAGAGACGGGGAATTTTGCGTCATTGAGAAGCCCGAAGGGCTGTGGCAATCTCAACAGATGAGACTGCCGCGTCGCCCTGCTCCTCGCAGAGACGGGAAAAAGCCATCGGTGTTTAGGTGACGGCAGATTTTGCGCAATTTGCTGAAGCGGCGGGCTGTCTGAAGGTGGAAGACTGCTTCACTCCGTTCGCAGAGACGGGGAATTTTGCGTCATTGAGAAGCCCGAAGGGCTGTGGCAATCTCAACAGATGAGACTGCCGCGTCGCCCTGCTCCTCGCAGAGACGGGAAAAAGCCATCGGTGTTTAGGTGACGCAGCAATGCGAAGCATATAACAACCTATAAAAACAAACGGGCCTGGTGGTTAGCCAAGCCCGAGTTCCTCCATATTGTCAGGAGGGAGGAGGGTTATGTTTTACTGCCGGTTATTGCTAAGTGTCAATATATGACGTAAAGTCGTTGTGTCAATGCTTTGTTTCATGTAAAAAATCTGTATAATATGTGTGCTTAACATGCAGGAGAAGACTTGGACGGACTGACTCTCACCAAAGCGGTGAACATCATAAAAGAGAGATATACGGGCGTTCAGGTGACTAAGATAAACGTCACCGAAGACAGCGTTACCATTGGGCTTTTTGCCAAAGACAGGAAGTCCTTGCACATCCGTGTGACCGGAGGCAGCCCTGCCCTTTTCACATCGGACACGCAGGAGGGGGTACCGGATCAGTTTCTGGACAGGCTCTCCGGCGGCAAGATAACCGACGTTGGCGGTCGCAGATATGACCGTCTGTTCTGGCTGGATATCGTTAAGCGCAGACCAAGCGGCAAACTGGAAACCCACAAGCTGGTTTTCGAGCTTATCGGCAAGATGTCGAACGCTGTGCTTCTGAATGAAGGCGGAAACATAATCTGGATGTTCGCAAAGAACAATGCCGACCCCGACCGCAGTTTCTCCGTGGGCGACAGATACGCATCCCCACGCCTGAACAAGCGGGACACGCTGGAAAAGTATGCTTCGAACAGTTTCAGCGACCTGCTGGGTTTCTACCCTGTGACGGTGAAGCACGCCGAAATCTATCTGGCGAAGGGTTACAGCTTTGCGGAGACGGCGACACTCATAAACGAGAGCCTGACAGACGATGTTTTCCATGTGGACTCACAGGGGCGGGTTATCCCTTTCAAGCCTTATGAGGACGGGGAGACCATTACTCTGGACGACCTGAAAGGCCGAGTGCACAAACCTGCGGCAAAGCGTGACGACAGTATCCGCCTGAGACTCACCCGTCTGTTTGAAAAGCAGGCGGAAAAATATCTGGTGCTGAAAGACAAGCTGAAAGAGGAATACGCAGAAGCGGAGACTTATCCGAAGGTGCGGGCGAAGGCCGACCTGCTGAAAGCAAATCTGCACATACTCAAAAATGCCAAAGGGAAGACCGAGCTTACAAACTATACGGAAAGCGGCATAGAGACAGTGGTCTACGATGTGCCGGAGTTCTTTGATGCCAACAAGGAAGTGAACAGGCTTTACGGTCGTGCGGATAAGCTGGAACGTTCGGTGGCACTGGTGAAATCCCGCATGGGCGAGGTTGACAACATAATAGATTCCGCTCTGGAACAGCTCTATTTCATAGAGATATCCGCAAAAGAGGATGACCTGCGTGAGCTGGCTCTGGAGATGAAAAAATCCGAGCCGAAACAGAAAAAACAGATAAAAGAGAAACAGTTCATAAAGATGGATATAGGCGGCGGCACGGCATACATTGGCCGAAACTCCGTCAGCAACCACAGGCTGGTATTCCAGTTTGCAAACCCCGAGGACATGTGGTTCCACGCACAGAAACTGCCCTCGGCACATCTTATCTTCCGCAAGAGCGGGAACGCAACTCCGGACGAGATTGAGCAGTGTGCGGCCATTGTCGCAGGAATGAGCAAGGCAAAGAACAATCTGAAAGTAACCGTTGACTACACCCAGAAAAAAAACGTAAAAAAGCCCAAGAACACCCCGCCCGGCTTTGTGATATATCACAGGTTCCGCTCGGTGGACGTTGCACCCGTTCATATTGACGAAAAAACTGATTGATATATATTGGAGAAACGGAGACACACATGGAAAGAATGGAAGCACTAAGAAAAAAGGCGATATTTCAGGCGGCCAGACGTGCGATTCTGGAGAACGAAATGTTCCTGAGGGACTATGTCACGAACCACCTGCCCGAAAGCTACACAGAGGATGATCTGGAAGCGTTCATCGCCATGCTGGTGCGGATGTTCGACAACGACCTCTTCGACCTCGTTATGGGCGTTAAGACCGCTGAAGACCTGCAGGAGCTTTATGACTACAGGTTTATGAAGGACATACAGAGCTTTTCCGAACAGCGCAGAGACGAGATCAAAAGAGCCAAAGGGGTGCTTTGATGGAAGCACGCTGGATGGCCGTTTTCGAAGATATGACATGGTACGATGCAGAGCTGACCTGCGAGGGTGAGGTCTGCGAACTTTACATCTATAATAAAAAACAGAAGATAAAGACCAAAAAAATTAAAGAGAACGAATTCACAAAGGTTGTTCGTCTGCAGGACAGAATGAGCGGCGACACCATCGACCTTGTGGATTTCAACGAAATGGACAGGTTTTTCGAGCAGAATATGGTGATTTTCAAAAACAGACAGGGTCTGCACAAAGAAGTGCGCAGATACATCGATTTCAGTCTTAAATAATGTCAAGAGTAGGCTTTACCACAACAATCCCTGTTGAGATAATTCTGGCGGCAGGCAAAACACCCGTCGACCTCAACAATATATTCATAACCGACAAAGACCCCGTTAAAATGGCAGAGATGGCGGAGGACGAAGGTCTGCCCCGCAACCTCTGCGCATGGATAAAGGGCATCTACACTGCCGTTAAAACTGCGGACATCGACGAGGTTGTGGCTGTTACGCAGGGCGACTGCAGCAACTCCCACGCTCTGGCAGAGCTTTTCATTGAAGCGGGAATAAAGGTGCACTCGTTCAGCTATCCCTTTGAAAAAGAGACACGCTACACACAGCTTAAAACCGAGATGGAGCGTTTTGCCGCATCCATGGGAACCACTCTTAAAAGTGCCGTTGAATACAGCAAATATACAGACCCCGTGCGTGAGAAACTGCGCAGACTGGACAGAATGACCGTTGAGGGGCAGGTCTCAGGCTTCGAGAACCATCTCTGGCTGGTGACATCCACCGACTTCAACACAAACCTGATAACCTATGACAAGGATCTGGACGATTTCCTCGCCATGACCGAAAGCAGGTTTGCCGAAGCGGAAGGCCTGCGGATAGGCTTCATAGGCGTTCCCACCATTTTCTCCGATATCTACCAGTTCCTTGAAGAGAAAGGGGCAAAGGTGGTCTACAATGAGATACAGCGTCAGTTCGCTATCCCCTCCGACCACGAGGACTACGTTCAGCGTTACGCCGACTACACCTATCCATACGACGTCTTCGGCAGACTGGAAGACATTCAGCAGGCGGTTGACGAGCGGAAACTGGACGGGATCATCCACTATGTCCAGTCATTCTGCTACCGGCAGATGCAGGACATCATCATCCGAAAAAACATAAAATGCCCCATACTCACCATTGAGGGGGACGCTCCGGCGGGCATAGACGCACGAACAAAGATACGCATTGAATCCTTTCTGGAAATGCTCTCTGCGAGGAAAAAATGAAGCTCGGAATAGATTTGGGCAGCAGATTCGTAAAAATTGCCGTTCAGAACGGGGAAAACATCGATTTTCACCGTGAAGACACGGTATTCTTCTATAAAAACCGTGTGAAACGCACGGAAAGTACTATAGAAATCGACCTTTCGGCATACGGTGCTGATGAAAACACTATAATCACCGCCACAGGCTACGGACGGAACATGCTCAGCTTTGCCAACGCCAACGTAATTTCCGAGATAAAGGCGCACTATCAGGGCGCACTGCACTCCACGGGCGAGGATGAGTTCATCCTTGTGGACGTCGGCGGGCAGGACAGCAAGGTAATCTATGTGCGTGAGGGCTATATCGAGGATTTCGTAATGAACGACAAATGCGCCGCCAGTACGGGCAGATTCCTTGAGAACGCATGCCGCATTCTGGACATCAGCCTTGATGAGCTTGCGGCAATGACCGAAAACCCCGTTAAGCTGAACTCCACCTGTGCGGTCTTTTCCGAGAGCGAACTGGTGGGCAAGATAGCCGAGGGTGTGCCCACGGAGCATATCGGCGCAGGGGTCAACGAGAGCATAGCCCGCAGACTCTTCCCGCTTATCCGCAAATACCGCCATAAAAAGATTTATGCGGCGGGCGGCGTTGCGGAGAACTCAGGACTGATACGCTTCCTGTCTGAAATGGCGGAGAGCGATATTCAGGTAATCAAAAATCCTCAGTATAACGGCTGTTACGGGTGTCTGTGGTATTGAAGCAAAGCCGTCACTGCGAACCTGCGCCAGCAGGTGTGGCAGTCTTCAAAGTATAGCAAATGGGGGCTTCAGCACTGCTGTATATGGAAGATCGCTTCACCCTGAAGGGTTCGCGAAGACGAACGAGCATTACGGTGGTTCTTCGGATTTGTCTCCCCCTTTTACAAAACATTTGCTTTATTTTTGCAAATGTTTCTGCACCGAGCTTGCTGAAAATGGGGATTAAGGGGGATTTACATTCATTAACAGCAAAATCCACCCCAACCCTCCTTTAATAAAGGAGGGAGCAATAGAAAATAACCCACACTGAACATCTGTCGCACAATCACTGAAAACCCGTTATTCTTTATAATTTTAACCCTTCCATTCCGTATTGTTTCCCGTATAATCAAATATGGAACTTATTCGCATAATAACGGCGGGTATAGCATCAATGGCTATGGCCATGGGCATAGCCCGTTTCGCCTACACACCGATGATCAAAGTTATGACCGAGGCCGGAGTGCTCACCGTTGCGCAGGCCGGCGGAATAGCGTCACTTAACTATCTGGGATATCTGGTCGGTTCCGTCTTTTTCATGTTCAAACCGATCAACCGCAAAGGCACATGGTTTGCCGCAATGTATCTGATAAATGCCGTTTCTCTGGGGCTTTTCGCTCTCACACAGGACATCTTCATATGGTCTGTTCTGCGGACGGTTTCGGGCTTTGCCAGTGCGGGAATGTTCCTTCTGACATCAGTGATAGTGTCCGAAGCTCTGGCCGAACGGGGCAAGCTCAGGTTTAACGGGCTTATCTTCACGGGCATAGGCGCAGGGATACTTCTGTCCGGCTTCACAGTGCTTGTTTTCGGGCAGTTTGCCGACTGGAAAGGGCTTTGGCTGATATTCTTCATCGGGATGATACTGACAGCTCCGGTCTGCTACATCCGCCCCGGCAGAAGACACGACAGCACACAGGCGGTGTCATCCGGCAGTGAACCCATGCACCCCTACATATATTTTCTTTCTGCGGCCTATTTCCTCATGGGAATGGCCTACATCGTCTCAGGCACTTTTCTGGTGCTGATCATAGGTCAGGCGGGGTTCAGCGGCTACTGGGCGTGGATGATAACCGGACTGTGCGCAGTGCCGGGAATTGTCTATTTCACGCTGAACGCAGGACGCACAGGATTTCTGAAGAATCTCATCCCTGCATATGTCTTTCTGGGGATAAGCTGTGCACTGCCTGCGGTGTCCTCTTCGGCTCCCGTGCTGTTTCTGGCGGCGGGAATGTACGGAGCGACCTTTCTGGGCATAGTGGCTCTGACGGTGGGGTTCGCAAAAAAACTGGCAGGCTCAAGGTCTGCTTTCGCAATAGGTCTGGTGACGGTGGCTTTCAGCGTGGGGCAGATGATCGGCCCTGCGGCGGCGGGCTGGTCGGCGGAAAAGACGGGGAATTTCTCAATTTCGCTTCTGGCGGCTTCCGCTTTGTGCGCAGTTTCAATAATAATCCTTTTAGCGGGATGCATCATATATAAAAGGAGCAGTATATGCCGTATGTAAACATCAAGATAACAAAAGAGGGCGTTACCAAGGAGCAGAAGGACGAGCTTATCAGAAGGGCAACCCAGATGCTTGTGGATGTTCTGAACAAGAACCCCGAAACAACGGTTGTTGTTATCGACGAAGTGGATACCGACAACTGGGGGATAGGCGGAATAGCGGTCACCGAGCGGCGCAAAATGAAGAAATAGGGGCCTGCTGCAGGCAAGCCCCTGAAAACCGAGACCATTTTGAGTCTATCCATCGGTGTTTAATGTACGGTGCGGCCTCAGTTTATCCTGAACATTCCGGTGACGCTCATCTGCTCGTCGGCCTGCCTTTGCAGGTCGGAGATGGTCGCACTGACCTGAACCAGAGCAGCCGAGCTTTGCTCCAGCCCCGATGAGATCACCTGAGTGTTATCATTAATATTGTTTATCGCAGAAACCTGCTCCTCCACGGCGGAGGTGATCATCAGGCTTGCGCTGTTTATCTCTTCAACCGCCCTGACTATCTTTTTGAAAATATCATCAGTGGTGGCCAGCTTTTCTACCCCTTCCGAAACGCTGTGTCCTGCGCTCTGCATATCTTCGTTTGTCTTTGAGGTTTCCACTATGAAGGTTGAAATAATCTGCTCTATCTCCTGAATTGACTTCTGGGTGCGCTCCGCCAGCTTGCGAACCTCGTCCGCAACAACGGCGAAACCTCTGCCGTGTTCCCCTGCCCTCGCCGCCTCTATGGCCGCATTAAGAGCCAGCAGGTTCGTCTGATCGGCTATATCGTTTATCACAAGCAGAATGCTGCCTATCTCCTGAGACGACTTCTCAAGTCCGTCAACAGTTCTGGTGAGGCTGCCCACGCTCTCCTGAATATGGTTCATCACCCTGTTTGCAGTCAGGATGCATGTTTTTCCTTCGTCGGTCAGTTCCTTCGCCGCTTTCGACTTTGTTGTGACATCGTTTATGGATACCAGCACCTGCGAGGATGATGCGCTTATCTGCTCAACCGCCGAAGCCACCCCGCTGACCTGTCCTGTCTGGTCGGTGAAGGTTGCGGAGAGTTCTTCCGTTGTGCCCGCCAGCTCCGTACTGCCTGATGCGAGCGAGTTTGACGAATGCACGATCCCCTCTATGACCCCTTTCAGCCTGTGTTTCATGTTTTCCAGTGCAAGCGCAAACTGGCCTATCTCGTCCTTCTGCCTTATGTCAAGCTCCACCGTGAAATCTCCGTCGGCCAGAGAGTTGGCAAACACCACAGCCTTGTTCATAGGTACTGTGACCGACCTTGTTATTATAAGTCCGATAACTATTCCGCTTATAACCGCTATGAGCGAAAAGATGCCCACAAAGACCATTGCGGTTTTTATGGATGCGTCCATTGCCGCCCTTTCGACTCCCGAAGCCTCGGCGCATATCTTCTGCGCCGTTACCGCACTTTCAATAAGCACTTTCTGATATTCATGCTGTTTTTTCAGGCTGTCCGCAAGATTGTGGAAATCTGCATCGTACTCCTCAAGAGAAGCCGTCAGCTTTTTCATCTCCGCCGAATCCCCTCCGGCAAGAGCGATGTCGTGAGCTTTTTTATAACTCGCCTGCTGACCGCTGAAAAGATCGTCCGTCTGAGTCATGATATATCTGAAAGCATAGAGCCGCATCTGGAGAAGATTTTTGATTATACTGTCCGAACCGACGCTGTCGGCTATGGTAAAAACGTTCTCAGCAGACTCGTTAAGATGAATGCGCAGTTCCCGCTGTTTCCTGACCTCGCCTACGTAGCTGTTGAAGTTGTCTCTGTAACCGCTTATTTTTCCGGTTATCTCCTTCAGCCTTTCTGCATCCTGCACACCGGCATATTTAACCAGATCCACATCGGAAATCCTGACCGCATCGTCCAGATTTTTCAAAACAGCATCAATGAAGCTGTCGTCATTGTTCATAATGAACTTTGTCTGGTTCAGCCTCGCTTCATACAGCAGTTCTTCAACCTTTGAATACATATCACGCTTTTCAACCTGCTTTGAAATGGACAGCATTTTGCTGAAGCTCAGAAGGCTGATAACCACCAGCAGACCGAGCACCACGCCAAAACCAAGAAGAAGTTTTTTCGACAATTTCATGTTTTTCAACATTTATCACCCCCTCAATTTTCTTCACGTTAGGCAACAAGCCATATTTGATATTTAGATAATGACACAAGTAATAACATATAATAATTTCATTTATAACAAAAATGTCGAAAACAGGAATTAATAACATTTGCGCATAATTGATTGCATTTGCCATTGAATGACAATGCGATAATGGATGAAATATGAAACTGTTAAAATATCCAGACATATTTAAGCCCTAATAATATTAATTTAAAGTTAAACAAGACATTTCAGTCTATTAACGTAAGCACAATTCAACGGTTAACAAAATAACAACTAATTTGCACTTGAACAGTATAGGCACAGCATAAAGGCGTTGTCAAAGCAAATATCATAGGATTTATCCTATTGGATATATCTCTGATAACGCTTATACATTAGTCTATGAGCAAGCAAAACATACAAAACTCAACACTTTTACTGCATATCGGGGAAACGGTAAAACTGATTAGAAAGCAGAAAAAGCTTTCTCAGGAGAAACTTGCAGAAATGGCAGATCTGCACACAACAACCATCTCCGAAATTGAATGCGGGAAAAGCAATCTGACTATTCTCAGTTTGGAAAGAATAGCAGGTGCGCTTAACTGTTCCATTATTTCTTTTTTCCCGGGCGGGCACAACAGTGATGACAATGCGTTCCACGAACAGATCAAAAGACTGATCGCAAACCACCACCAGATGAAGCCGAAAGAGAAGCCTGTCCACAACAATGTGGTGAAGGCTATAGCTGATGCCTTTGAACCGAAGGAGTGAAACCGGTATGTGCCGCAGGGAGGCGGCAACTGAAAAAGGACGAAAAAAAAGCTCTGCAAAAATGCAGAGCTTAAAAGAAGCGGGTAGCCGGACTCGAACCGGTGACCTCAACCTTGGCAAGGTCGCGCTCTACCAACTGAGCTATACCCGCGGCGAGGTATTTTTATATTAAAATCTGCCCCCTATGTCAAGACAAAAACTTAAAAAATATTCATTTATATTTATGACGACCAAATTTATTAATTACATAGATTTTATCTATTCAAATTTCTAATTTAAACTAATCCTGTCGAAGCATATGAAATTGAAAATTCTGAAAACATAAGATATTAATAAATTTCACTCATATGTTCAGATATAGTTATTATTAGTGATTGATGTTCAATACTAAATCAGGTAGTGCGGCACTACCATTTCAGGTAAGTTATTAAACAAACCACACATCCTCTTATTGAATTTAGCTATATATGTTCTTGACAAATGGTTGAAATAATTATAACTAAATTTCTATATAGACATTGATTAACCATTATTGACCTAAGTTCATAATAAATACAGACTTATACTTATTTGTTTTTTTATTGGTAATCCAAATTCAGAGGACAACTATGTCTACTTTATTGTCTGTTGACCCCGTCAGCCGCATTGAGGGTCACATGAGCGTCGAAACGGCTGTGGAGGGCGGGAGAGTCTCCAAGGTCAGGATCGCCGGAAATATGTACCGCGGTATGGAAAGACTTCTTTTCAACCGTCACCCTGTGGATTCAGCCCGAATTGCCCAGAGGATATGCGGTGTATGCCACGAGGTACACGGAATCTCCTCCGTAATGGCTCTTGAGCAGATATTCAAGGTCACCCCGCCTGCAAACGGTCAGGTGCTCAGGGACATGATTCTTGGTCTTCATATCGTAACAGATCACCTTCTTCATTTTTATAATCTCTGCTCACCGGACTACATTGACTATGCGGCGGCGGCAGGCTATTCCGGCAGAGACGCCAACCTTAAAAACATATCCGACTGGATAAGCTCGTCGGGTACAATGTTCGTCATAAACAAAACTCCCGGCGACTATATCAGAGACAAAGAGGTGGCACGACGCTTTGCCCTCCACTATTTCGAGGCACTGAAGATCCGTGCCGAAGCGGCATCCGGTCTGGCTCTCATAGGCGGCAAGGTTCCGTTCATCCATGCTCTGCTCCCCGGAGGGATTACAACGGAGATAACCACCGACACTCTGATGAAGTACTACCACGTCCTCACAAAAACGGCGGATTTCGTGAACAACTCTTTCATCCCCGACGTTATGGTGCTGGCGGAACGCTATCCGGAATATTTCAGGATAGGCGAGGCATACAACACCTTCTATGCCCACACATCGCTCAAATCGAAAAAAGGCTGGCTGTTCAACTCCGGCGTTATCGTTGACGGGCAGAAACAGCCCTTTGACTATAAAAAGGTAAAGGAACTTCTGAACTCATCGTTCTATAACCCCGACGGAAGCCCAAACGAGTCCGCAAAGGGCGCATACAGCTGGATAAAAGCTCCCAGATACAACGGATTCCCCCTTGAAACAGGCCCCCTCGCCCGAATGGCTGTGAACAACGATCAGGGATTCAGGCAGTTTCTGGCACGTTTCGGTCAGTCGTCCATCCGCTCATCGGTGATGGGCAGACTTCTGGCAAGGGCATACGAATCACGTCTGCTCTGCAACTATCTGTTCGAGCGTTCCGAGGAGTTTGTCATAGGCAAATCCACAATCAACCACGTTGACCTTCAGGCAAACGTCACAGGCGAAGGCATAGGCTTTTCGCTGGCGGCCAGAGGTGCTCTGGTGCACCACATAAAGGCATACAACGGAAAAGTAACAGACTACAGGATGATAGTCCCCTCCACATGGAACTTCGGCCCCACAGCGGGCGGGAAGCACGGCGTGGCGGAAAAATCCATTCTGGGCACTCCGGTGCGTTTCGGCGGCGAGAGCGGCTCAATTGAGGTGGGCAGAGTTATCAGAAGCTATGACCCCTGCACCGCCTGCTCGGTACATTGAGGTGAAGAACATGCTGAGCAGAAGAGATTTCATAAAAAGATGCAGAGATATATCAGTTGCTGTGTTCGGTGCGGAGATTTTTGCGGCGGACATAGCGGAAGGTTTCATGAAGATAGCGGCCTCAAAGCGTCCCCAGATAGCTTTCGTTCAGGGGCAGAGCTGCACCGGCTGCACAGTCTCAATGACATACGGCAACGAAACCGACTTCATAGATTTTGTCACACGTCTGGTGCGTGTTCAGGTGCACCCCAACCTGTCTTTCAGTCAGGGGCACGGATACATGCAGCTGCTGGACAGCGTGACATCCGCAGGAGGCCACGTTCTGGTACTGGAGGGAAGTATCCCCGCCAGAATGAAAAAAGCCTGTCTGCTGGGCGAAGAGCCCCTCTACAACGCATTGAAAAAACATCTTGAGAAGGCATCCGCCGTCGTTGCCTGCGGAACCTGCGCCTGCTCCGGCGGCATACCCGCCTCAGGCAGAAACGAAACAGGTTCGATAGACATCGCCCAGTATATGCGTCAGGTGGGCATCAACAAACCCCTGATAAAAATACCCGGCTGCCCCATACAGCCCGACAGGCTCATGGGCACAGTGGCATATATTGTTGCCACAGGCAGACTGCCGGAAATGAAAAACAATATCCCCGTGAAATACTTCGGCGACCTTATCCACAACAACTGCCACAGATTCCAGTATTTCTCGCAGGATATATACCTTAAAGACTTCAACACCGACAAGCACTCCTGTCTGCTGAAAAAAGGATGCAGGGGAACTATAACAAAATCCGACTGCCCCACCAGAAGATGGAACGGCGGCGTGAACGTCTGCGTTGAGAGCAACACCCCCTGCGTGGGCTGTGTCAACGAGAAATGGCCGTTCAAAGAGAACATCTATTATGAGTCACGGAACATCGAAGACCTTCCGTGGAACGACTTTAAGAAGAATGTACTCGGGAGGGGCGGCAAATGATGAACGCACAGAAGGGATACCGCTTGTCACTCAAGCATAAAATGGCCATCGCAACGGTGATAATCATCGCTTTCACCATCTTCGGAACAATAGTCTTCGAAAGCATCAAACTGCACATGGTGGAAAAATCACTCAACAGATATATGAACTACCTCAAGGACATGATATACATGTCCACCTTCGACGCCCTGAAAAAAGGGAACATGATGACCTTCAACAACCTTATCGAGGAGATAGGCAAGTATGAGGATGTCACCGAGTTCTCTCTGGTGCAGCCCGACGGAACCATCTCCTATTCATCTCAGCAGGAACTGGTGAAAACCAAAAAAGATCCGTCAATCCTCACCGACAAAGAGGACATGCACCCCGAGGACGACAACAACGTATACCTGTTCCCCGTTAAAACAATCGGCTACTGCCTCCGCTGTCACACCGACTGGGAGGAAGGCTCCATCAACTCCTACTACTATGTCAAGCTGAGCCGCAAATCCCTGAACAACGTTCAGAGTATGTCGCTGATATCGGATATTTTCGTTATGCTGAGCGGCGCACTGCTGATATTCTGCATCTACTTCCTTGTGACCCGTCTGGTCATCCGGAACGTGGGCAAGCTTCAGGACACAATAGTGCAAGCATCGGAGAACCTTGACCTGAGTCTGGAATCGGACATTAAGTCAAACGACGAAATGGGCGAGATATCCGACCGCTACAACAAGTTCATGCATATCATCGGCACGGACATTCTGCATACTTTCAAGTCCATTTCGAACATAATGGAACAGGTGCTCCCGCTGACACTGACCACAATGCAGATCAAGCAGATGAACAACGAAACAATGAGACTGGCGGGCGAAGTCGCCGCCGCCAGCGAAGAGATAAGCACCACTGTGCGGGATTCCGCAGAAAACATAAGCGATTCGTCCGTTAAGGCCGAACACACACTTATGATGTCTAAAGAAGGTCTGGCGGTAATGCAGGAGACAACGGCCATATCAACCGAGGTGGGCGGAATTGTTAACGTGCTTGCAACGGAGATGACAGAGCTTCTGAACTCATCAAGAGAGGTCGGCGATATCGTTATGGTTATCACCGACATAACCGAGCAGACAAACCTGCTGGCTCTGAACGCCGCAATAGAGGCCGCAAGAGCGGGCGAAGCGGGCAGAGGATTCTCTGTTGTCGCAGACGAGGTTCGCAAGCTGGCCGAGAAGACCAACGAATCCGCATCGAACATATCCACGGTGGTAAAGGCCATGCAGGGCAAGGTTCAGAATGCTGTGGACAAAGCCGAAGACATGATGAGCAAGGTTAACGTTCAGCTGAGCAAGGTGAACGAGGCAAACGAAAAATTCGCCACCATCCAGTCGTCAGTCGAGGATCTCAGCTCCATCATGACCCATATATCCTCATCCGTTCAGCAGCAGTCGGCGGCTATGACCCAGATTGCGGCGAATATTGACGAAGTGGCCAGAATGAGCGATGCCAACTCCGGCGGCATAGATACCATGGTGGGCGGCGTTGAGACAGTGGTCGGGCTTCTGGACGAATCTGAGAAGGAACTGAAAAAGTTCACCCTCCAGTCGGCCGTTCTGCCCATAATCCATGCTAAGGTCAGCCATGTTCTGATGATGAAAAACATCTATCACGGCGCAATGTATAAACAGCCCATAAACATCCCCGGCTATGACTCATGTGAGTTCACAGCATTCTACAGAGGCACGGGCAGGGAAACTTTCGGCAGCGACCCCTACTATTCCGAAATAGACTCGGTGCACCGTAATCTCCACGATCAGGCGGAAAGGATGAAATCCAGAATAGCCAGAGGGGAGAACGTTACGGACGACCTGAACAGTCTTCAACAGGAGACGGAAAAACTCATCAGCCTTATGAACGGGCTGATAGAGAGATACATATAACTATCCCTCATTTGCTGATACACCTGAAAAAAGTAAGAAACCCCTTCCGGAAAGAAGGGGTTTTTTATTGATATGTCACTGCTGAGGCAGAATATTTTTAGGCATCGGAACAAAGGGAGCCTTTTCGGCATCTTTCGCCGGATCGGTGATCACTGTCTGGGTCATCACTCTGAAATACTGACTTCTGATGCTGTCGCTCAGCTTCATGAAATCGAATCTTTCTGAGCAGGTAACGCCGCCGCCCACAGGCAGGTTGGTGTAATATACCCTGAAATTATAAGGGCCTGTCTGCTCAATGGTTGTCAGATAGTCCGCAACGGATAAGGAACCGAGAGATTTCTCCGCTTCGTCCAGAACAACGTTGCCCGCATATTTCAGATACAGGTCAAAATAGCTGTAAACACCGTCATATGCATAGTAGGACTTGAACGAACTGGTCAGAATATCAGTGGATTCAACTTCAACCGAGTTACTGCACGAAACTCTGGCATACACTATTTTGTATGTGCCTCTCAGGGTTGAGTCGTTGTCGAAATTCACGGCGGTCATGTTCGAATCCTGTTCGGAACTGCCGCTGTTGTCGTTGACTGTCAGAACATCCTCTGCGCCGCACCCGTATGCGAACAGAAGAGAAAGAACTGATAAGATAAGTAAAAATTTTCGCATCCTGCACCTCTTCCAATTATCCCCATATTTTCGACAAATGTCAAATTGGATACGGAAACAATGAGGTGAATTTTTACAGACGTGGCGGTTGTTTCCTGAAAAGGCCGATAAAGCCTATGAGGACTGCTGAAAGGAATTTTACCAATGGATAAAGGAAGAAATAGGCGACAAAGCACAGCACGGAAGCCATCAGCCACATTCCCGACCCACCATTGGGCATAAACCCCTTAACCAGCGGAAATATCTTGAATATCCCGATTGCGGCCGTTACCGCCACAGTCACCGGTTTTATGTACGCTTCGTCTCTTTCCATCCTCCAACTCTATCCTACTGAACAGGAAATGCAAGCGGGAAATTTTAATGTTCAGGCAGATTTCTGACCAGAGACCGCATCTCTGAAAAATTCGAAAACTGCAAAAGATATCCGCACAACAATGTTGGAAAACCCGTATGTCATAAGACCGAGTATCAACCCGAAAAGCACATTCGCAATTTTATCCTCAATGGTATCTGATGGCATATCCGGAAGTTCCAACTGAAAAAAGCCGATGTATAACGTCAAAAGGAAAGATGTGATCTTAATTTTCCAGACACGACTAAGCATCATTTCCTCCTTTAGGCTGTTTAGGTAAGTATACACAAACTCAGAGCAAATTGATATTTTAATATCCGCCATTTATCCGCCATATCCGCCATTTATCCGTCAGGAGTCGCTATTTGAGATTACATACAGAGGTCTTTTTATCTCCTGTTCGAGCAAAAAACTTTTCCCACAAGTTCTTCGAAGTCTCTTCGCACTGAAATGGGAACTTCATGTAATTAGCAATGATAAAGTTGATGTTTTGTGTAAGAACTTATATAATAATGAGAAATGTATAAGCAAATGGAGTTTGTTATGCCAGTTCCTTCTTATGATGTAATTATGTATCCGATGCTTGAGCTTGCGAAAGACAGGCAGGAAAAGAATATAAATGATTTAATAGAACCCCTTGCAGATATTCTCCGGTTATCAGAAGAAGACCGTAGTGAAAGGATGCCAAATAACAACAAAAACCGTACTAAGTTTGCTTATAGAGCGGCTTGGGCAAAAACATACCTTACGAAGGCTGGCTTAATAAAGAAAACTGGGCGTAGCAGGTTTGTGATTACTGATAAAGGATTGTCTGTTTTGGCAGATACTACTGTTACGAGTCTTGATAGAGCTTATCTCTTGCGATACCCTGAATTTGCCGAATTTGCAAACCATGAGAGAGATGAGCAAACAGAACAGATATCAAATGAACAGTCAGGGCAAGCACCAGAAGAAACACTTCAAAATGCGTTCAAAACAATCCAAAATACACTGGCTTCAGATTTATTAGATACACTCAAGGAATGCTCCCCTGCGTATTTTGAAAAAATAGTAATAGATGTACTTATAAAAATGGGTTACGGCGGATCAGATAATGCTGCTGGGCTTGCTATCGGTAAATCTGGAGACGGTGGTATTGATGGAATTATCAAAGAAGATGCTCTCGGACTTGATAATATTTATATTCAAGCGAAAAGGTGGGACAAGGGAACTGTTGGAAGACCGCAGATTCAACAATTCTCTGGTGCTCTTGACGACAAAGGAGCAACTAAGGGCGTTTTTATAACCACTTCAGAATATACCGCCGAAGCAAAATAATACGCTTCTAGAATAAATAATAAGCGTATTATTCTTATCAACGGCCTTCAATTGGCTGAATACATGATTAAATATAATGTTGGCGTTTATATTCAGGAAACTTACGAGCTTAAAGGCATAGACAGCGACTACTTTAATGAAATATAGAGTTTAAATTATGAGTGATTTGAAGAGATGGTCGCAATTAGCGACCACTTTGATATATCTATCTATTCTATGGTTCTTTCAAATCAGCGGTCAATTCGGTCAATTGGCGATCAATTATTTCAGCTTGCAAGCACTGCCTTAAAAGGTAATTAGCTACATCATTTCTACATCACTGCTCATAAACGACAAAAGCCTCTGGAATCCAGAGGCTTTTCATTTATCTGCTATATTTAGCGTTTTGTTTGGAGGCGACGCCCAGAATCGAACTGGGGTACGCGGATTTGCAGTCCGATGCCTAACCACTCGGCCACGTCGCCATTAGAAAAAAAAGACCGGCGAAAAACGAACCGGTCTGTCTGAAAAAGCGGGTAGCCGGACTCGAACCGGTGACCTCAACCTTGGCAAGGTCGCGCTCTACCAACTGAGCTATACCCGCGTGAGGTAGTTTTTATATCTTATCGCGGTGTTGTTGTCAACATCTTATTTCAATTTTTTTGTATTTTTGTCAGCGGATAAATTACGGTCATATCTTATAAAATACCGTACCTTCCTGAAAAGCCCCGTCGGGCTTGGGTGTCACGGTGTAGCGGAATCCCGCACGGACAAAATCCTCCCTTATCTCCCTTCCGGATGAATAGGTTGCCGCCCGCCCGATATCCGAGCAGAGCCTATGGACATCCCTGAAAACGTCCACCGTCCACATCTCCGGATTCTTCCGCTTGCCGAACGGGTCGAAATAGACCACATCAAACTCCATCCGCATATCCCGCAGAATGTTCCTTGCGTCCCCTATTGCGATATCCAGCCGGATATCCTCCGCCTGCCCTTCATCAATGAGCTTCCTGAGCATCTCATAGCCCCCGTAAGGCCACATGAACTTATTCTGGCGGATGGTATCGAAAAGTGACGACTGACGCTCCACAGTGACAATATGCAGTTTATGGCGGTGTTTCATGGAGAGCACACGATCCAGCGTAACGGACAGGTTGCTCCCGCCGCCGAGGCATATGTCCAGAAGGCGCACGTCCTGCTTCTGCAAAAGCTCCTCAATTCCGCTGGCGGAATAGAACTTGTGCAGGCTTTCGGTGAATGCGCCCACGCTTTTGGCTCTATACCCCTCGTTATAGTCCATGCTGTAGAGGGATATAGAGCCGTCCGCTGTTATTAATGGTTTGTTCTTAGTTTTTAACGGGATTAAATTCGGCATTATGAAAATAGATGTGCCAGTTGTCCGCTATCCTGTCCGGATAGTCGTCACGATAATGTCCGCCACGGCTTCCCTTGCGTTCGTCCGCCGCATTCGCCATCAGCAGTCCCACTGTGAGCATATTGCGTATCTCGGCAGTGTTTCTGTCAACGGGAACATAGTTTTTATATTTCGTAAGGTGGCCGCCAAGATATTCCTTGGCACGGGCAAGCCCTGCGCTGTTGCGTGAAACACCTACGCAGTCCCACATGCATTCCTGAATCTCTTCCACCATTCCGTCCGCCCGCTCTTCGCTGACGGTTTCGAATGCCGGAAGCTCAACCGCATGCACCTTTTTGTCCATTGTGTCCGCCGCCGCAGTTTCTGCGCTTCTGCCGCCGTATACCACGCCTTCGAGGAGTGAGTTGCTGGCCAGTCTGTTTGCGCCGTGAACACCGTTGCAGGCCGCCTCTCCACACGCATAAAGCCCTTTCAGGCTGCTGCGCCCGAACTCATCGGTGAATATTCCGCCCATGTAGTAGTGGGCGGCGGGGCTGACAGGAATAGGATTGACAGTGATGTCGATGTTATATTCCAGACAGGTAGTGTATATCTTGGGGAATCTGTTGCGCACGAAATCCTTTTCCAGATGTGTCAGGTCGAGGAAAACGTGATCGGATCCCGTCTGTTTCATTTCGAAGAATATGGCACGGCTAACAACATCACGGGGGGCAAGCTCGCCGTCGGGGTGATATTTGGCCGCAAAGCGTTCCATGTTTACATTGCGCAGGATACCGCCCTCGCCTCTCATCGCCTCGCTGAGGAGGAATGCAGGCGCACCGGGCACAGAAAGCCCTGTGGGGTGGAACTGATAGAACTCCATATCCCGCATATCCGCTCCGGCACGAAAGGCCATAGCCATTCCGTCCCCTGTGACAACTGCGGGGTTGGTGGTTCTTCTGTAGAGTCTGCCCGCTCCGCCTGTGGCGACTATCACCGCCTTGGCGTAGTAGAGTTTAAACTCCCCTGTCTTCTCGTCCAATGCGAAAACGCCGCAGACGCTGTCCGGCGCATCCTTTATAAAATCGATTGCATAGGTGTATTCTATTTTTTCGATATTGCCGAAGTTTTTGGAATATTCCTTCAGTGTGCGGACAATTTCGTGCCCTGTTGCGTCACCTTTGGCATGAATGATGCGGTTGACGCTGTGGGCTGCCTCACGGGAAAATTCCAGAACTCCGCCGTGCATATCGAACTTCGCACCCCAGGAGATAAGCTGTTTAATGTACTTCGGCCCCTGCTCAACCAGTGTTGAGACCGCCTTCATGTCGCACAGCCCGTCTCCTGCACGCAAAGTGTCCTCTATGTGCAGCGATATGTCATCGTCATCGGAAAGGGCGACTGCAACGCCGCCCTGTGCATACTCGGATGAGCTTTCGCCCAGAAAACATTTAGTTACCACGGCAACACTGCCGAAGCCTGCCAGTTCAATGGCGGCTCTCAGCCCCGCAACGCCGCTGCCCAATACAATATAATCATAAAAAAAAGTCTTCATTTAAAACCTGATGGCTGCTTTCAGACCGAATTGATTTACTGCGCCGCCTCTTGCCGCCTCAATGTTTAAAACAACGAAGGGGAAGGGGCAGACCTGAAGACCGACCATACCTCTGATAGCATTTGCACTCTCGTCGTCGAGGCTGAGGTCGCCGTCTTCACTTGCGATGGTGTATACGTCTTCAATACCTGCATAGGGAGTCAGGATAAGGAATCCCTTGCTGATGTAAAGACCTGCCAGACCTGTCTGAAGGTTTACGTCCTCAAGACCTGTCACTTTTGTGTAGGCAAGTTTTGCGCTTATGGCGGGTGTCAGCACAGATCCTTCGAGAATGGCATATTTACCTTCGATGGTATAGGCTGTGAAGTCCATATTTGCGCCTTTTGTGATGCTTGCGCCAATGTCAAACCCGAAAGGAAGGCCTTTCTGAACGTGCACTCTGTTTGCCCAGATGGTGTTGTTGGGGTCTGCATTGTCCCATGAGTTCTCCCATTTGTCCGACTTGTTGTCGATGGTTGTGAGCTGGGTTTCAACCGCAACATCAAATCCGAGAACGCCGAGGGGCTCTGCGGGTCCGTTGGGCGTGGGTGTCACAGCAAGTCCTATGTCTTTGATCAGACTGCTGAACTGGCTCTGGGTCAGCGTAGGCATCAGTTGGAAATCGCCTGCGAATGCTGTTGCGCAGAAGAGCATGGAAACAAGAACAAGAACCTTTTTCATTTTGGTCTCCTCTTGAGGTCCGGCAACCCGAAGTCCTTGTGAAAATTCTCACGGGTTCTGTTGAAATAACCGAACTTCATACTTTTGTGTTTCTTTCTTATCAGCTTCAGAAGATTCTTAAGTCCCAGAATCTCCTCTTTCTTAAATTTCATTCTGGCAAAAAGAAAATCCGGATCTATGTTCAGGTTGCGCAGTTGGATAAGGTCTATCTTGTACGCATCCAGAAAATCCACCAGAGTGTTCGCCTCGCTCTCTCTGTCGTTCACGCCCGGCATGGTCAGAAAGTTCAGAGAGGTATAAACGTTATATCTGTTTGCCAGTTCGATGCTTTTCAGCACATCATCCAGTGTGTAGCCCACGGGATTGTAATATGCGTCATATGTAGATTGTACCACCGAATTAAGGCTTACTCTAATACTATCCACACCAGCGTCGAAAATCATCTTCATTTTTTCGGGGTTGGAGCAGTTGGAGTTGAAGTTAACCGTAAGCTCCGGAGCCTGCGCCTTGATTATCTTTATTGCCTTTGCAATGGTGTCCGCAACGGTGATGGGGTCGCCCTCGCAGCCCTGTCCGAAGCTGACTATGGGTTCTTCCGCCACCTCATAGTGATTAAGAGCCACCTGAGCTATCTCTTCGGGGGTGGGCACGAATTTTATCCTGTCCTGCGGAGCGGTTATCCGCTTGTCATCCTGCTTGGATATGCAGCCCATGCATCTGCTGTTGCAGGTGGGCGCAGTGGGCAGGGGACATTCCCAGCGGCCGATGAATGCGTTCTTCGCCGCCGTGCAGTGATATTCCAGAGCGCAGGTGGCCAGCTGACCGTAAAGCCTGTTGTCCGGATATTTTTCTATCATCCTGTCCACGGTTGGTTTGAATCCGTCGGTGTAGTCGAAGTTTGCGGGGTTCCATTTGCTGTCGTCATCAACCTTTAGAGCGGGCACGACAAACTTGTCGTTCAGCCAGCCCACGGCTGTGTAGGCATACAGCGGCAGAACCTCTTCAACGTTTTTCACATAGGCTGGAAGGAAAAGCCTGAGAAATCCGGGGTCGAGGAATGCGCTGACCGCATAGCCTCCTGTGAAAGTTTCCATCCCTGCTGTGTGGGGATTATAAGCTACCGGATGTGTCCCCGGCACAAAGTAAAGCCTTGAGCAGGGGGGCAGCTCGATAAGCTCTATTTCGTATGGCACAAAATTATAGTTCTCGCTCCTCACTGTCATTTTCAGATGAGGGTGATCGTATATGTTGCCCTGCCTGTCGGCAAAGAGAAGATTCGGTATTGCGTACATTGGCAAAAATGCTCCGTATTTTTGAAAAATAATAGATTTAGCAGTGTGCAAAGTCAAGGTGATTAGCGGAGTTCAAAAAAAGCACATTATCGCATCAGGCTTTCTCGGTTCTGTTCCGCCCGCCCTGCTTGGCTCTGTAGAGTGCATTGTCGGCATTGATTATGAAATGTGCCGCAGTGCTTCCGGACTCATATTGGGCAACCCCAAGACTCACCGTAACATGGCCTACAGCCCCGAAGTCGTGATCTTCGACAGCATGCCGTATTTTTTCCGCAAGCACAAAACAGTCGTCTTTCAGTGTTTCCGGTGCAATGATGAGAAACTCCTCACCGCCCCACCTGCCCACAGTGTCAGAAGCTCTGGTGCTGGATTTCAGAATGGCCGCCAGCTGAATGAGAACGCTGTCGCCCTCGGCATGCCCGAAGTTATCGTTCACATTTTTAAAATGGTCGATATCCAGCAGAATAACCGAAAAATCATGACCGTATCTTTCGAAACGAACCATCTCTTTCTTCAATGACGCATCCAGCCATCGTCTGTTGCTTATCTTCGTCAGCTGATCGGTAACGGACATCTCTTCGATCTGCTTAATAGCGGTGAAGTCATAATCAATAGAAGTGTATCCGATAATCTCGCCCTTTTCGTTAAGATCGGGGCTGATGATTTTTCTGAGCCAGAATGTGTTCCCGTGTTTGTCCTGACAACGCAGCTCACCCTGCCACACATCTCCACACTGGATGGTTTCCCACAGCTCTTTATATATGGCAGGATCGTTCTCCGGATGCCGTATCAGCTTATTGGTATTACCGATAAGCTCTTCACGGCTGTATCCGCTGATTCTGGAAAAAGCAAGGCTCACTCTCGTTATGATCTGATTAACATCAGTAGATGTCGTTATGACGTATCTATCAAGGATATTCATGAATTCTCTGAGGCTTCTGTTTGTTTCTGTCAGCTTTGTCTGGAGTCTTGAAGGGATGAACGCTGCAATCCACGCCAGAGGGATGGAAACAGCCAGAGTGGTCAGCGCAATGATAAACGCAGCATATGTATTGTCCGCCCTGGTCTCTAATATGTATTCCTGCTTAGTTTTAAAAACAAGTCTGATATTTTCGCCATTCTGAATCTGCGGTTCAAGATTGAATGAATACAAATTTTCGGTGGAGAAAACATCATTGGCAAGTATCTTGTCGGCGTATTCGGGCAGGTAGTTTTTCAGAGTCACATGCTTATTAAGGTAGCCTGACCAAATCTGGTTCTCACCTGTGGTCAGCAGCATCCGGCCTTTGCCGTCACATATAAACACATCAAAGTTATCCGCCTTAACCAGATTGTTCAGAACATTGGACATCATAAGATTCACTATCACAATGCCTTTGAAATTACCGTTAATATAGACCGGAGTCGCCATGCGGAAAGTTGGGTTAAGGGGTATTTCAATTTTGCCGTGTTCTCTGTTCAAATCGACCTTGGATTTCCATATACTGTTTTCAGGAAGTTTTGCGGATTCTTTGAAATAGTAGCTGTCGGACTTATCCTGTAGCTTATTTTCGGGAACTATAAAGACCCGTCCGCTCTTTCTGTCCACACGGGAACGCTCAACGCCCTTTTCGTCAATATATCTGAGCTGCATCAGGTTAAAGGTCGATTCCACCGAAGCCAGAAAGAAAGCATCCAGATGTTCTTTGTTATGGAAAGCCGGATTTTCGATGTAATCTATCAGCAGGCTGTTTTTTGAAAATGTATTGAGAAGCAGAACGTAACGTTTCATTATCTGATTCGTATAAAATGCTTTTTCGTCAAATATACTATTAACATTGCGGGTTATTTGTTTCTTAATATTCACAACAGTCATCGAGTAGTTCACGTAAGATGTAAGTGCCGCTACCACCATTCCGAAAATTATAAAGTAGAAGGAGAAAAGGAAATAATACTTAAGGGACTTAGATTTTTCCATGAAAAGAGACCCTCAATAATGTTTTATAAAAGTATACACTTGAAAAGTAATAATATAAATTGTTATTTTTCTTTTTTTTCCAAAACCTGCACTGCACAATATTATTGAATTTTCCTATGCTTTATGCCTATACTTTTCAGTGAAATACGGGTGACAATTTTATAATTGGTCATTTTTAAGAAAAAAACTTATACATAAACAAGGAGACTTTTTATGACCGACATCATTGATGTTTTTGCCAGAGAGGTACTGGATTCCAGAGGTAACCCCACAATAGAAGTTGACGTTGTTACCAGCGGCGGCGTTCTGGGACGTGCGATAGTTCCCTCAGGTGCATCAACAGGCGAATACGAAGCTGTGGAACTTCGTGACGGTGACAAATCAAGATACCTTGGCAAGGGTGTTCTGAAAGCAGTTCAGAACGTAAACGAGATTATCGCTCCTGAGCTTGAGGGAATCGATGTCACTGAACAGAAGATGATCGACGAAATCCTCCTCTCACTTGACGGCACAAAAAACAAAGGTAAACTGGGCGCAAACGCCATCCTCGGCGTTTCACTGGCATGCGCCAGAGCCGCTGCTGACGCTTGCGGACTGCCCCTTTACAAATACATAGGCGGAACATTTGCCAACACCCTGCCCGCCCCCATGATGAACATTATCAACGGCGGCTCCCACGCTGACAACAACGTGGACATTCAGGAATTTATGATCATGCCCCTCGGCGCAGAAAACTTCAAAGAAGCTCTGCGTATGGGTGCGGAAGTTTTCCATACACTGAAAAAAGTTCTGAAAGACAAAGGACTCAACACTGCTGTCGGCGATGAGGGCGGTTTTGCACCCAACCTCGGTTCAAACGAGGAAGCCATCGAAGTTATCATCGATGCCATCAAAAAAGCAGGCTATGAGCCCGGCAAAGACATCTACATAGCTCTGGATGCCGCATCCAGCGAATTTTACAACAAAGAGAAAAAATGCTACGTTCTCGCTGCTGAGGCAAAACCCGAAAAAACGGCTGCCGAAATGGTTGAGTACTACTCATATCTTGTTGATAAATACCCGATCATCTCTATTGAAGACGGTCTGGACGAAAACGACTGGGACGGCTGGAAACTGCTGACAGACGCTCTGGGCAAAAGAATACAGCTCGTGGGCGACGACCTGTTCGTTACAAACACAGAGAAACTTAAGCAGGGTATTGAAAAGGGAATCGCCAACTCAATCCTTGTTAAGCTGAACCAGATAGGCACGCTGACAGAAACTCTGGACGCAATCCAGACTGCCCGTGAAGCCGGCTACACATGTGTCATCTCCCACCGCTCCGGCGAGTCCGAGGACACAACCATCGCCGATCTCGCTGTCGCAGTTAACGCAGGGCAGATCAAAACAGGCTCACTCTGCCGCACAGACAGAATAGCCAAATACAACCAGCTCCTGCGCATCGAAGAGGAACTGTTCGAACAGGCTACGTTCAAGGGAATCAAGGGTTTCTATAACCTGAAAAAGTGATACAAATCCCCCTTAGCCCCCCTTTGTTAAAGGGGGATTTTAAGCCTCCCTTTAAAAAAACATTTGCCTCATTTTTGCGAATGTTTCTGCACCGGGCTAGCCGGAAAGGGAGGTTTGGAGGGATTTACATTAAAATTTGAAAAAGCAGACTGGTTTTCAGTCTGCTTTTTTTATGTGTCTTTTAAGATAAAACAATCCCAGAAGTGCCGAAACCAAGGAAGCACCAAGGATGGCCAGTTTTGAAATATTCTGCATCTCCTCTGGAAATGCCATTGTTGAAATGAATATAGACATGGTGAGACCTACGCCCGCCAGCATGCCCGCTCCGATTATCTGGGGCATGGTGACACCATCAGGCAGAGAGACCTTTCCGGTTTTCATGAGCAGAGCAACACTACCGACGATACCCAGAGGTTTACCCACGATAAGCCCTGCGGCGATACCTGCCGTCATCAGCCATGATTCCGTGCTGAGTGTACCCACATTAAACGTCAGCCCCATATTCGAAAATGCGAAAACAGGCATTATGAAATATGCAGTGAGGCTGTGCAGACTATGCTCCAGTCTGGACATGGGGCTTTGTGAATATGTGGCGGTGAACACCACCCTTCCCATATCCTGTTCGTTCTCTTTTGTCAGTGATTTATCCTCGTCGTTATCGATTCTGGACACCGCATTTCTCACCATACGGCTGAAAACGTTCATGGGGATTCTGGGTTCGGACGGGATGAACATAGCAGTAACAACACCCGCAACCGTTGCGTGTATTCCTGACTTAAGAAGGCAGTACCACAGAACGGCACCCACCAGCAGATACGGTCCGAGAAGAGCAACCCTGAACCTGTTCATGGCAAACAGCACCAGAACAGATGCCACCGCCCAGATCAGGTATGATACGACCAGCGTATCGGTATAAAACAGTGCAATGACCAGCACTGCCAGAAGATCATCCACAACAGCCAGAGAGGCCAGAAACACCTTCAGTCCGGTAGGAACACCGCTTCCCAGAAGTGTCAGAAGACCTATGGCAAAGGCTATATCCGTTGCCATGGGGACGCCCCATCCGCTCATTACGCCCTTAACGTTAAGTCCGGCATAGATAAGCGCAGGCACAACCGCACCGCCCACGGCGGCAACAATCGGCAGCATGGCCTGCGACGGGGTGGAAAGCTCCCCGTGGACAAACTCACGCTTAACCTCAAGACCGACCATGAGGAAGAAAAGCGCCATAAGGCCGTCGTTTATCCAGAGGATGAGGGGTTTGTAAAGCGAGAACGCACCGAAGGTCACTCCGAACATCTGACTGAAAAAGGTCAGATACATTTCGGATGCGGCAGTATTTGCCAATATCAGCGCAAGCACCATTGCGCCTATCATCAGAATACTGCTGGACGATTCCAGCTTCAGAAACCTCCCGAACAGGTCTAAAGTATGAAAGATCAAACGGTTCACTGTTTTCTGCATCTAATCACCTGTTGTTTTTATGGTACAATAAAGACTTCTTGATAATTAAAGAGTTCATACTATTATAGCATTATCTGACGAAACAGGAGATGATTATGAGTCTGGAAAAAAAAATGGCGGATCTTATATGCGAATATTCCCTCAATCTGAAAGAGGATGACATATTTTTAATTCGTGCCGAAACCGTATCCGAACCCCTTATTAAAGCCCTTATGGTAAAGGCTCTTCAGCTCGGCGCACACCCTGTGCTCCGTCTTGCCATTGCCGAACAGCAGGCGGCATTCTATGCCAACGCAAACAATAAGCAGCTTGAGTTCATCGCACCCAGTGTAATGGCGGATGCGCAGAACATCACGGCTCAGGTATACATCGACAGCACAAGCAACACAAAACAGCTCACCAAGGCTGATAAATCGAAAATAGCCCTTTCCAGCAAGACAATGCGCCATGTTCGGGACATTCTGATGGATCGCGAGCAGAAGGGCGAATTCCGCTGGTCGCTCTGCCCATATCCTTCTCAGGCAATGGCTCAGGATGCGGAGATGTCGCTGGATGAATACACAGAGTTTGTCTACAACGCATGCAAGCTGAACGAAGCCGATCCCGTCGCCGCATGGCGCAAGGTTGACGAGTTTCAGAAGAAGGTTGTGGATATCCTCACCGGAACAAAGGAACTGCGCATTGTGGGCAACAAAACGGACATCACGTTCAATGTTGAAGGCAGAAAATGGATAAACTGCAACGGTCACCACAACATGCCCGACGGCGAAGTATTCACAAGCCCCGTTGAGGATGCAACCGAAGGCCAGATATACTTTGACCTGCCAACATCATACATGGGTGTTGAAGCGGGCGGAATCCTGCTTAAAATAGAGAAGGGACGCATAGTCGAGGCATCCGCCGAGAAGGGCAACGACTTCCTCCAGAGCGTTCTGGAGACCGACGAAGGCTCAAGACTCATCGGCGAGGTGGCTTTCGGCCTTAACGACAACATAGACAAGCCCACAAAGAATATCCTGTTCGATGAAAAGATAGGCCGCACCATCCATATGGCTGTGGGCGCCAGCTATCCTGAGGCGGGCGGAAAGAACAAATCCGGCATCCACTGGGATATGATAAAATCCATGCAGGACGGAAAAGCATACGCCGACGGAAAGCTTATATACAGCGAAGGACGCTTTCTGGGGCTGTAGGAGATATTTCAAGTCACTCTGAAATGAGCATCATTGAGAACGCAGTGACTAATAGTCTGTCACTCTGAACACTAGCCGAAGGCTGTATGAGCCTATATGATCTAATTGTCGAATAAAGTGAAGAGTCTCATTGAATTGAGATTCTTCGGCAAGCCTCAGAATGACGATTTCTCTGCATCATTGCGAACATGCTAAAGCGGCGGGCTGACTGAAGTTGGAAGACTGCTTCACTGCGTTCGCAGTGACAGCTATAAAACGGGAGGAATGTAAATCCCCCTTAGTCCCCATTTTCAGCAAGCTCGGTGCAGAAACATTTGCAAAAATAAAGCAAATGTTTTGTAAAAGGGGGAGACAATACTGAAAAACGATGTCTTAAACTTGGCGGTTATATGCGAGCAGTACAAGAAAGACCTTTTGAGCGGGCTGCGAGCATACGAAAAATGTATGTGAGCAGTTCCGAAAAATGGTCTGACGCCGTAATGCGACGCATATAACCGCCAATAAAATTATTTTGTTCCGAACAACCTGTCGCCGGCATCTCCCAGCCCGGGCACTATATACCCGTTCTCGTTCAGCTTCTCATCAAGCCCTGCGGCAAACACCTTAACATCGGGGTGTGCCTCGCAGAAAGCCTTAACCCCTTCCGGAGCGGCTATCAGACACATGAACTTGATATTTTTAACACCGACCTCTTTCAGCTTGTCAACGGCCGCAATAGCGGAACCGCCTGTGGCAAGCATGGGGTCGATGAGTATAAAATCCCTGTCCTCGCTCTGAGGGGGGATCTTGAAGTAATAGGAAACGGGCTGGAGCGTTTCGTGGTCTCTGTAAAGACCTATATGTCCAACACGGGCAGAGGGAATAAGCTTCAGAATGCCGTCCACCATACCCAGACCCGCACGCAGAATGGGAACCAGAACAACTTTTTTACCTGAAACTATTCTTGTTTTCGTTTTGCAGATGGGTGTTTCGATCTCAACCTCTTCCAGAGGGAAGTCTTTTGTTATCTCATACGCCATAAGCATTGCAACCTCGTCCACAAGCTCCTTAAAGCCTTTTTTAGGTGTGGTGAGATCTCTGATAAAGGTCAGCTTGTGCTCAATAAGCGGGTGACTGATTACTGTAAAATTGGGGTAGTTCATTCTTTGTCCTTAGGGAGTATTAAGTTCAGGATAACGCCAACTATGCCTGCAAGACCGATCCCGCCGATGGTAACTCCCCCCAGAGTGAAGCTGAGGTTGCCGATGCCGACAACAAGGATAACCGACGCAATAATGAGGTTGCGGGCTTTGGACATATCCACACGCTCACGAACAACAGTACCTATGCCGATTGCGGCGATCATACCGAAAAGCAGGATCATGATACCGCCCATAACGGGAACAGGGATAGTCTTAAGCACTGCGCCGAGTTTGCCCACGAAGGCAAGAACAATAGCCGTACATGCGGCGATTGTCATATACACAACTTTATATGATTTTGTAAGAGCTACGGCTCCTGTAACTTCAGAATATGTAGTGTTGGGAGGACCGCCCAGAAGGCTTGCAAGAGATGTGGCAAGGCCGTCACCAAGAAGAGTTCTGTGGAGGCCGGGATTTTTCAGATAGTTTTTGCCGGAAACATTTGAGATCGCAAGAACATCCCCGACGTGCTCAATAGCGGGAGCGATTGCTACGGGAACGATGTAAAGTATTGCTGCTATATCAAAAACGGGCAATGCATATGATCCGTTTGCAATGGCGACCGACCAGGGGTTAACCAGCCATCCGGCATCTGAAATGGGCTGAAAGCTGACAACGCCCATAAAAAGTGAAACAACATAACCAACAATTATGCCTATAAGAATAGGGATCAGGCTGAGGATTTTTTTACCGTAAACAACTGTGAGTATTGCCGTTAAAAGCGATATCATTGCAATGGTCATTGCTTTGCCGTCATAGTTTCCTGATCCGTCAAAACTTTTTGCCATTTTGACCGCAACGGGGGCAAGGTTGAGACCGATAACCATTATAACGGGGCCTGTGACTATTGCGGGAAGATATTTTTCAATAGCTTCAACTCCGCCGATTTTAACCATAACGCTGAATACAAGATATGCAAGTCCTGCACATGCAAGACCCCCGAGAGTGGCGCCGACACCGAACTCTTTAACACCGAACTGAATCGGCGCAATGAATGCAAATGAGCTTGCCAGAAAAACGGGAACCATCCGTTTTGTGATAAGCTGAAAAAGGAGCGTACCCGCACCGGCAGTGAAAAGTGCGATTGAAGGATCAAGCCCCGTAAGCAGGGGAACAAGAACCAGTGCTCCGAAAGCAACGAACAGCATCTGCACACCGATTAGCATG
Source organism: Seleniivibrio woodruffii (assembly GCF_004339245.1). Classification (NCBI taxonomy): domain Bacteria; kingdom Pseudomonadati; phylum Deferribacterota; class Deferribacteres; order Deferribacterales; family Geovibrionaceae; genus Seleniivibrio; species Seleniivibrio woodruffii. The sequence goes on along the minus strand of NZ_SMGG01000003.1, from coordinate 1,192,120 downwards.
GTCTTCAGCTTGCTTTCTTCCATAAAAAACCCTCCGATTAAATTTCAATATCCAAGTACAAACAGTCAATTTTATAAGTTTTTCCTGAAGATGTAAAGCCAAATAAGCGGACTATAATTTATTGACATATTTAGTCTTTTTACCACCAAACTAATAGATTGATTATGCATAAACTAAATGATATACTTCTTTTTTTTACATCACGGCACAGAGAAACAGATGAATATTTTATTCCTGAGCGACAACACCTCTCCGGCTGACCCCAGAGTTCTGAAAGCTGTTGAGGATGCTAACATTGGATATGCAAAATCATACGGAAACGATATATGGACGGCGGAAGCAGACAGACTCTTTAAACAGGAGTTCGGAAGCGATACGCTCTATTTTCCCGTGCTGACAGGCACAGGCGCAAACGTCATCTCGGTCGGCAGTGTTCTTTCCCCTTTCCATTCAGTACTATGCGCAGAAACAGCCCACATCGCCTGCGATGAATGCGGAGCGGTGGAGCGGTTTACGGGAAGCAGGCTGGTCACCATCAGCACCCCTGACGGAAAGCTGACCCCCGAAATGCTCGCCCCCTTCCTCAGAAACCCCGGATTCGAACACCACAGCCAGCCCAAAGTCGTTTCAATCAGCCAGACAACAGAAACAGGAACAGCATACACAGCGGATGAACTGGCGGAGATGTCAGATTTTGCCCGCAGCAACAAGATTATATTACATATAGACGGCTCAAGAATAGCCAACTGCGCAGCAGGGTCATCAATGAGCCTGAAACAGGCCGCCAAAGGTGCGGATATAGTCAGCTTCGGCGGAACGAAGAACGGAATGCTCATGGGAGAAGCGGTGCTTTTCCTGAATCCCGAGCTTGCTGAAAGTGTGAAATACGTCCGCAAGCAATACGGCCAGCTATTATCAAAAATGCGTTATGTATCAGCCCAGTTCATCCCCTATCTGCGGGACGGCATCTGGCTTGAGAACGCAGACAGTGCAAACAGCACCGCCCGCATGCTGGCGGACGGGTTCAGTTCGAAGGGCATCGCAATAAAATATCCGGTTAAGGGAAATGCGGTATTCGCACACCTTTCGGATGAGCAGATTAAAAGACTTTCTGAGGAATTTGCGTTTTATGTGTGGGATGAATCGGAAAATCTGTGCAGATTCGTCTGTCCCTACACGGCTTCAAAGGCCGATGTGGACGGGCTTCTGACACTCATTTAATGTTCGCCGCCAAAAAACCATATTTCTGCTTTATTTTTTGTCGGTTTTCTTTGTATAATCGAAGGTTAGAGCTAATAAACGGAGGCAGACATGGCGGAAAAAGAAAAAATCACCACTGTCGAGGTTAAGTGTCCTCTCTGCGACCACACCCAGATAGTCTATATCCCTAAAGAGGAAATCCCCCTCTGCCCCATCCATAAAAAGAAAATGATGATAAAAGAGATACTTGAAGAAGGGAAATCTTGTTAAGGAGGCATATATGAAGAAATTCATCGTATCAGTGTTTTACACTGCCGTTATGGCACTGGCGCTTCTTCTTGCCGGATGCGGTTCCGAAAAGAAGGAAGCGGGCGAATCCGCAGCTCCCGCAGCTGCTAAAGTGGACATCTGGGAACAGTCCACTCTGAACAAAATTCTGAAGAACAAAGTTCTCAGAGTCGGTCTTGAAGCAGGCTACATGCCTTTCGAACTGAAAGACAAAAGCGGCAACATCGTTGGTTTCGATGTTGACATCGCTAAAATGATGGCTGAAGACATGGGCGTTAAGCTTGAACTCGTAAACACAGCATGGGACGGTATCATCCCCGCTCTGCTTACAGACAAGTTCGACATCATTATGTCCGGTATGACCATCACTCCCCAGAGAAACCTTCAGGTTAACTTCTGCGACCCCTACATAGTTGTGGGCCAGACAATCTTTGTTAAAAAGGATCTTGAAGGCAAGATCACTTCTTACAAAGACCTTGACGACCCCAAGTACACCATCGCAACAAAACTCGGCGTAACTGCTGACTATGCTTCTAAAAAGTACATGGGCAAAGCAAACATCAAACTCTATGAAACAGAGCAGGAAGGTGCAATGGAAGTTCTTAACGGCAAAGCCGACGCTTTCGTTTATGACCTGCCCTACAACGCAATTTTCTACGCTCAGAACAAAGAGAAGCTCGGTTTCATCGACGAACCTTTCACATATGAGCCTCTTGCATGGGCCGTTCGCAAAGGCGACCCCGACTTCGTTAACTTCCTGAACAACTACCTCGCTCAGATCAAAGGCGACGGCAGATATCAGGCAACTTATGACAAGTGGTTCGGCTCCACTGACTGGCTGAAAGATATTCAGTAATTAACTTCGGGAGTGCTTTGAAGTGACAGAGAAAACGAAAAACCTCTTTTGGAACGGACTGCTGGTTGTCTTTCTGGGGCTTATGGCCTTCGGAATCTACGGAGCGTCCGTTAAGATCGACTATATCTGGCGTTGGGAGCGACTGCCTCAGTATGTTTTTTATTCTGAGAAGCAGACCACAACAGCCCCCGTCAGCGGAGAAGTGAGGATTGAGGGTAGTAAGCTCAGTATCGTTTCCGCAGACAGAGACGGCGACACCGTCAGCTTTGACAGCCTCGACGGCGTCACTGTTAAAAACGGCGACACTGTCACAAAAGGAAGCACAATCGCTGAAACATCAACAACAAAGGCAGGCCCACTCCTCGTGGGCCTGTTTACTACACTTTACATCTCGTTCTTTTCCATTATCTTCGCCATTATTCTTGGCGTTGTGACGGGTCTGGCCAGAGTTTCCGGCAACCCGTTCTTTAAGAAACTGGCAGTACTTTATATCGAACTTATCAGAGGCACCCCGCTTCTGGTTCAGATTTTTATATTCTATTTCTTCATCGGTACAATATTTAACCTCGACAGGGTTACGGCTGGTGTTGCCGCTCTGTCGGTGTTCACAGGCGCATATATCGCCGAGATAGTCCGTGCGGGCATCCAGTCCATCTCAAAAGGACAGATGGAAGCGGCACGAAGCCTGGGTATGAGCTATCCGCAGGCAATGGCTCTGGTCATTCTTCCGCAGGCGTTCAAAAGAACTCTGCCCCCCATGGCTGGCCAGTTCATATCACTCATAAAAGACTCTTCGCTGGTTTCCGTAATATCCATCACCGACCTCACAAAGGCGGGCAGAGAGGTTGTGGCCTCAACATTCAGCCCCTTTGAGGTATGGTTTACTGTGGCGGCGCTGTATCTTATTCTCACATCCGGTCTCTCATTCCTTGTCCAGCTTCTGGAGAAGAGAATGGCGGCGCAGGACAGATAAGGAGGGCTGACACATGATTAAAGCGGAAAACGTAGTTAAAATATATCCCAACGGCGTGAAAGCACTGAAAGGTGTTTCTCTCGACGTAGCAAAAAGCGAGGTTCTGGTCATCATCGGACCTTCCGGTTCCGGAAAATCCACCATGCTTCGCACCCTGAACCTTCTGGAAGAGGTACAGGGGGGTGAAATAGAGATCGACGGTCAGTCGCTCACACACCCCAAAACGAACATAAACCATCTGCGTGAGAACGTGGGCATGGTTTTCCAGTCGTTCAACCTGTTCCCCCACAAGACAGTTCTGCAAAACATCACCCTTGCGCCCATCAAGGTTAAAAAGATGAAAAAAGCGCAGGCGGAGGAGATTGCCACCGAGCTTCTTAAAAAGGTCGGTCTCTCCGAAAAGCGTGACTGCTACCCCAGCCAGCTTTCAGGCGGTCAGCAGCAGAGGGTTGCAATAGCAAGAGCACTTGCAATGCGTCCCAAGGTTATGCTGTTCGACGAACCCACATCCGCCCTTGACCCCGAAATGATCGGCGAGGTTCTGGATGTTATGAAAACTCTGGCAAAAGAGGGAATGACAATGGTTGTCGTTACCCACGAAATGGGATTCGCCAGAGAGATGGCAGACAGAATAATCTTTATGGATGAAGGTCTGAAAGTTGAAGAGGGCACCCCTGCGGAGCTATTCAACGGTCCCAAGAGCGACAGACTGAAACTCTTTTTGAGTCAGGTACTTTAGAAACAGCAAAGGCGGCCCCGAAAAGGCCGCCTTTTTTATTGTCTCATACTATGAGATTCTTCACTTCGTTCAGAATGACAAAAAAAGGCGACCCCGAAAGGTCGCCTTTGCTGTTTTTATGACAACGCCGAAATGCGAGGATCTTCTCAGCATATCGGCAGTGGTTAGAACCGAGCAGTTCAAGGCGGAGTTGAAAAAATCGCATGAGTGTACACGAATGTACATGATTAAGATTTTTTCAATGACAACACCGAAATGCGAAGCGTTATAACCGCTGCCTTAGATTTTGAATATTCTTGTGCCCTCCATCTGATCATCCGCCTGCTTCTGCAGATCGGCAACAGTATGGGAAACCTGCGTAATGGCCGCTGTGCTCTGCTCCAGACCGCTTGATATGACCTGAGCATTGTCGTTTATGTTAGCTATGGCCTGCGACTGTTCGCCCACGGCACTGGTTATCATTCCGCTGGCGGTGGATATTTCGTTCACAGAATCCACGATCTTTTCAAAGATCCTGTCAACTGCATCCAGCTTGTTTGCACCGTCCTGAACCTTTCTGCCGGCCTCGGCCATCTCTTTGTTGGTTCTGGCTGTCTCTTTTATGAACTGGGAGATTATGGTCTTGATCTCCTCTGTTGACTGCTGAGTGCGCTCCGCCAGTTTACGAACCTCGTCTGCAACAACTGCAAAACCCCGTCCGTGGTCGCCTGCTCTTGCGGCCTCAATTGCGGCGTTAAGAGCCAGAAGGTTTGTCTGGTCGGCTATATCGTTTATAACCAGCAGAATGCTTCCTATGTCTTCTGATGATTTTGCCAGTCCGGCGACAGTTGTGCTGAGTTCGCCGACGCTCTTGTTAATTTCCGCCATAACTTCGTTGGCAGACACTATGTTGTTTTGGCCTTCCGTTGTCAGCTGTTTTGCCGACTGTGACTTATCGGATACCTCATGTATCGAATCCATGACCAGTCTTGAAGATGTGCTTATCTCCTCAACAGCCGATGCCACTGATGAAACCTGCTGAGCCTGATCGGAGAAGGTCGTGGCCAGTTCCTCTGTGGTGCTGGCAAGTTCTGTACTGCCGGAGGCAAGGGAGCCTGCGGACATTATTATACCCTCTATTATCTCTTTCAGTTTCAGCCTCATCTCCTCCATAGCCGAAGCAAGATGGCCTATTTCGTCCTGCTGTTTAATATCAAGAGGTTTGGAGAAATCGCCTTTTGAAAGGTGGGCTGCGAAATCTATCGCCTGACCCATGGGCACTGTGACCGAACGGGTTATAAGCACCGAAATAAAGATGCCAAGGGCAACAGCCGCAATCGAGAATACTATTATAACCACAACAGCCGTTGAGATGCTGGAGTCCATTTCGTTTTTGTATTCTTCAACAACAACGATACTGAGCGCCTGAGCTTTCTGTGCGGCTTTAACCAGCTCTGCCTGAATGTCTACCTGGGTATTGAAAGCGTTGACCCATTTGTCAAAATCTTCTTTATAACTGTTAAGGTCAGCAAGGATTCTCTGATTTCCGGCACCTGCCGCAACAGCTGAGCTGTAGTGCTTTTCAAACTCTTTAAGGTTTGCAGGGTCTGAGTCGTTCATAAATCTGAGAGCATCGATACGCATGAGGGTAAGGAGCTTCGCAACCCCCTCCTCTCCGGAATTTGCTGCCTCAGCAAGGGCATTTCTGGCTGAGTTTGTCATTTCAGTATAGTTTGACTTTTTCAGCTCCTGAGCGGCCTTGAATTTATTGAATTCATTCTGATAGCTTGAAACGAGAGTCATCATCTCGCTTATGTTCTGATTATTCTTCATGTCAGGATAGGTCTGAACGGCTCCGTCAACCAGTTTAAACGCCAGTTGAAGCTGCTCTTCTGTCTTCTGAGCAAATGCCTCATCACCTGTGGAACTGTACATATATCTTGCCAGTCTGGCTTCATATATTGCGTTCTGGACGTTTGAAATAGCGTCCATTTTTCTGGCTTCGCTCGCCACCACCATTATTTTTGAATAGCTTATGAATCCTACAACAACGAGAAGGAACAGAACGATTCCGAATCCGAGATAAAGTTTTTTAGAAAGTTTCATGTTTTTAAGCATAACACACCTCAATCATAAAAAGGACTGAACTTGTATGCTTTAATCATTGACCAGTTTTAACCGCCTGTCAAGTGGAATGTAAGTAAAACAACATTAAAATTATTTTACACAGTATTCGCAGAACTTTCCAAGCAGACTGTTCGCTTCTGGAGTCTCCTCAACGCCGCCCAGAGTGAGTTCGGGGCTTTTAAGCTTCTCCTTCTGATTAAGAACATACTCTCTTGATATCAGGGCATCATATTCCGGATGAAACTGGACACCCCATGCATTCTTACCATAGCGGAAAGCATGGTGAGGTTCGTAGGGGTTGTTAACCAGAACCACAGCGCCTTCGGGCAGGGTCAGAGCCGACTGAGTGTGGCTTACATGCACCCTGAATGTCTGGGGAAGGGATTTGAAAACGGGATCCTTCTTCGCCTCAGCGGTAAGGTTCACATCCACAGTTCCGATCTCAGGTCCCTTAGGGTGATTGTCAACCGTACCTCCGAGCGCATGAGCAAGCAGCTGATGCCCATAGCATACTCCCATTACAGGAACCGATTTTTCCACAGCCCTTCTCAGCCATTCCGCAGTTCTTTCGCTCCAGTCATGTCTGTCAGTGACCATCTCATGGGCACCTGTGATAAGGATACCATAGAAATCAAATGAATCAGGAAGATTTTCTTTCTGAACGTCAACAACCATCACATTTTGTCTCATAACGCCCATAAATCTGATCATCCAGTCTTCAAAATCGCCGTAGTGAAGCGCTAAGTCTTTCATGGTATTTCCGGTTTTGACTACAAGAAACATGAGCACATCCTGTAAGATAAGATTTAGCGGTTAGTATAATCTCTTTTTCTTAAAATAAAACCAAAAATAAGAATTCAGAGAAATCATTTTATTCACATTTCAGAGATAAAAATATTCAAAATGACATAAAATCGTATTTTTGTGGGAAAAAATATGGGACATATGTGAAAAATAATGGTGTGTTTTGTTTAATTTAATTCACAATCGACCATAATACATAGTATAATTCAATACTATATCCAAATCAGGAGAATTGCATGCTTAAGTCAATCAAGTCAAAAATTCTTCTTTTAGTAATGATCCCTCTTATCGCAGTCACCTGCATTGTTCTTATGACTGTCTATTTAGACATGAAAAAAGCAACAAAAGAGCAGATCGACTACGCCAGAGCAGCTATGCTGGAAGAAAAAAAGGAACAACTCAAATCAGAAGTGAACAGTGCCGTCACTGCAATTGCCCCCATAATGAACGATCCTGAACTAAACCCTCAACAGATTGAAACTAAGGTCAAAGCAATTCTGGAAAGTATACGTTTTCAAAAAGACGGCTATGTTTTCACATATGACTACAACGGAACAGCAATGACAGTTGGTCCTTACAAAGACGTTGTCGGCAAGAATCTTTACGACAAATCCGATGCCAACGGAGTCTATTTTGTTAGAGAGATGATAGAAAAAGCCAAGGCCGGAGACGGATACGTTGAATATATCTGGCCGAAACCCTCCATCAACAAAGATGCGCCGAAACTGAGCTATGTCACCAGAATAGACCGCTGGAACTGGATGATAGGCACAGGAATCTATATTGATGATATTGACGAGGCCATAGCGAAACTGGAAGTTGACCAGAATGCTAAAATGCGGGCAATGCTTTTTGAAATATTGGCATTCTCGGCTGTGGCTCTCGCTGTGGCCTGCGTTATAACCCTCAGCATCACCAGAAAAATGACAATCGGGATAATCACCGCCGCAAACACCCTCAAAGATATCGCATCGGGAGAGGGGGATCTTACCAAACAGCTCCCCGTGACTTCAAACGATGAGGTGGGTGATCTGGCAAAGTATTTCAACCAGTTCATAAACAAGCTGAGAGACATTGTCGCCTCCGTTCAGGAGAACGCACAATCCGTTGCATCCGGCAGCACAGAGCTGGCCGCCGCAACTGAGGAACTCTCAATGACCATGGGCGATCAGGCAGCACAGGTTTCAGGTGTAGCATCCGCAACAGAAGAGATGAGCGCATCGTCCGCCATTATAAACTCCAACCTCGAAGCAAACCTGCGGGTTGCTGAAGAGACCACAGACAACACGGTTGAAGGCAGCAAGATGCTTAAGCGTGCCGTGGACGAGATACAGCAGATCAAAACAAAAGTGGACGAACTAGGCTCAACCATCAGAAGCCTTGCGGAATCCTCTCAGGAGATAAACGCAATCCTTAACGTTATCAGCGATATCGCCGACCAGACCAACCTTCTGGCTCTTAACGCCGCTATCGAAGCCGCAAGAGCCGGAGAACACGGACGGGGATTTGCTGTTGTTGCGGATGAGGTTCGCAAGCTGGCAGAGAGAACACAGTCTGCCACGGGCGAAATAAGCGGCATTATAGGCAATTTACAGAAGGAATCAGGCCGTGCATCCGACGACATGGGCAACGCCCTTGTAAAGGTTGATTCAGGCGTTAAAACCATGATGGCCACCTCAACCTTCTTCGACAAGATAGTAAACTCCGTCAGCGAAATGAGCAGTATGAACGGAGTGATCGAATCCTCCATCAGGGAGCAGGTTCAGGCCATTGACAACATCAACGACAATGCGCAGACCATCTCCGCCGGAATAGAACAGAGCACAAACGCTCTGGGCGAGATAAGCCGTACCGTTTCCGACCTTGAACGTCAGTCGGAGAACCTTATGGTGCTTACAAGACAGTTTAAGATATAGGTTTCATGTTAAGATAATTTCTGAAAGCGTATCCTTCGGGGTACGCTTTTTTTTCGGTCATGCTGAGTTGGGACTGCTTCACTTCGTTCGCAGTGACGTGGAAAGTTTTACCTATAAATCGTCACTCTGAGGCATAAGCCGAAGAGTCTCAAGCCGAAGGCTGTATGGATCCATATGAAATAATCTCCGAATAGATTGACGCAGTAATGCGCCGACGGCAAAAAAAAAGGGAGCCGGTTTTACGGCTCCCGTCTGATTAATCCTTATCGAAGGCTATGAAGTTACTCCGCCCGCCTGCATAGGTCTGCAGCAGAACAACACTGCCTTTGGCTATCTTGTTGAACTTTTCGTTGAACTCCGCCGCAGTTCTGACCTGTTCTCTGTTGATCGTCAGAATGATGGTTCCGGGTCTGAGTCCGGCATCATATGCCTTCTTCTTCTCGTCCACGTTCACCACCTTCACTCCATAGGAAAGGTTCAGTCTGGTAAGTTCGTTCTTGTTAAGGGGAACCACAGTGATTGCTGATCCGGGCACAGCCGCAGGAGATTCATCTTCACCGCCCTGCCCTTTTCTGACACCAAGCTTAACGGATATCTTCATCTCCTTTTTATCACGGAGGATATCCAGAACAACCGTCTGTCCGGGGCTGACCGCACCGATGGTGTTCACCAGCTCTTTGGAATCGGCAATTGCCTGTCCGTTCACTTTCAGAACAACGTCGCCTGCTTTAACACCTGCCTTGTCGGCGGGGTCGTCTTTGGTAACGTCGGCTATCAGTGCGCCTTTAGGCTCTTTCATGCCGAAGCCTTTGGCAAGCTTTTCATCTATGGACTGGACGGAAACGCCGAGCCAGCCTCTTTTAACTGTTCCGGTCTTAAGCTTGGGAAGCAGATCTTTAAGCATATTCACAGGCACAGCAAAACCAAGTCCCTGACCGGAGGGGATGATGGCCGTGTTGATGGCCACAACCTGTCCCTGCATGTTTATCAGGGGGCCGCCGGAGTTTCCGGGGTTGATCGATGCGTCTGTCTGCATAAAGTTATCATAGGGGCTGTTGTTAAGCTCTCTTCCCTTTGCGCTTATGATGCCTGCGGTAATGGTCCACTCAAGCCCCAGCGGGTTACCGATGGCTATCACCCAGTCGCCTATGTCTGCCTTGTCGGAATCACCGAGGGGCAGAGGGGAGAGTTTCAGATTTCCGGGCTCTATCTTGATGAGTGCAAGGTCGGTCAGGGGATCCCTGCCCACGACCTTTGCGGGGAACTTGTGCTCATCGTTCAGTTTAACTATAATTTCGCTGGCACCGTCAATAACGTGGTTGTTGGTGACGATAAGACCCGTTGCGTCGATTATGAAGCCTGAACCCAGCGAGCTTGTTTTAAATTCTCTGGGCATGTTCGGAATCATTCCGCCGAAATCATCGCCGAAAAATCTTCTGAACATTTCATCGTTTATAGGCGGGTGCGCCGATCTTTTCATTACTTTAGTAGTAGAGATGTTCACCACCGAATCTTTGGTGGACTTATAAATTCCGGAAAAAGATTCCGGAGCGGGAGCGGCAATTGCCGAAACCGCAGTGATGCAAACTATGAAGGTCATTAACAGGAATTTTTTCATTACTATTCCTCCAGTTTAGTGTAGTTTTCGATCATGGTCAGCATTGCGCTGTAGGGAATCGTTCCCACAACCGTAAAAAGGTCGTCGCCGGATTTTTTACGCATCACATAGTTTCCGTAGACAATCCTTTTACTGACCGAAACTTCGCCTGCAATCCTTTTTCTGAATATGGAAAATTTATTTATGCCGTCGGACAGCATTATGTGTTTTGTGCCGTCTTTCAGCATTCTGACCCCTGTAACACAGAAACCCAGGAAACAGCGGTCTGTTTTTTCTGCTTCATCCGCATTAACCGGTTTTGCGGATGAGTCTTCCGACTCCAGTATGGTGAACGAATATACCAGCTTGCCCGACGGGTCATAGACGTCTTTATGAACCACGTTGTCGGACGAATCCACCATAAGCATCTGCCTGAACCTGTCTGCGCCTCTGGGTTTCAGGTCATACTGAAGTATGTCCCTGCCCGCAAAACGCATCGATACCGGATGGGGCACATCGTAATATGCCTTGTCGACATCGGATATTTTAAACTTCTGGTTGCGCATCTTCGATGCAAGATAGTTCAGGGTAGAGTTGTCTATCCCTGTCTGTCCGCCCATAAAGGCGGTGTAGGTGCTGTTGTCCACTGCGACCTTAAAATATACCTGCTCGGCGGCGTAAGATTCTGAGGAAAGTATCAAAATACCGAGAAACAGGAATATCTTGATCATTTTTTATAGTTTACAGTGGCAAGGGTCCCGTTGAAATCTGTTACACCGGCACCAACATGCTCGATAACGTATTCTTCCAGTTTTTCGTTTCCGGCGACCTGAGTCTCTTCCGTACCCATTGTCATAACCGCCGCAAAAACCAGAACAAACAGAGCCGCAGCCGCCGCCGCAAAAACAGAGAATTTTTTATAGAACGAGACCTTCTTAACAGCAGGCTTTGCGGCCTGAGGGGCGATCATCGCCATGATCGATCTGGACATGTCTATGTCCATTGTCTTTTCATAGGAGAGTTTCACCATGTCTTTCAGTCTCAGCTGATTTGTAAGCTCGTCACGACAGGACTGACAGCCTGCCATGTGTTTTTCAACAGCCTGTCTTTCCAGAGACGAGGCCTCTTCGTCTACGTATGAGGATATTAATCTATGAAATCTGGTACATTCCATCTGCCAACCCCTGATTGATGAGTCTGTCTTTTATGATCTGCCTGGCGTTGAACAGCCTGCTGCGGACAGTTCCCAGCGGTATGTTCATCATATCCGCAATCTCCTCGTAGCTCATGTCCTCAACTTCTCTGAGAACGATTACCACACGGAGCTTGTCGGGCAGAGAATCCACATAGTTCCTCACATACCTGTGGAGCTCTTCTTTGAGAGTGAGTTCTTCGGGGCTTTCGCCGCTGCCTATATTGTCGAAGAAGCTGGTCTCTTCGTCGTCATTTTCAACATCCATAACCCTCTTCTCTTTTTCGAAGTGGTTAAGGGCGATGTTGAGGGCAATGCGTTTCAGCCAGGGATAGAACTGTTCTCTGTTTTTCAGAGAGTCCAGCTTCATGAAGGCCTTCATAAAGGCTTCCTGAACGATATCTTCTGCCAGCTCTCTGTTTTTCACCACGTTCATCGAAGTAGCGAACAGCTTCGACTGATACTTGAGTATCAGCATTTCAAACGCCTGTGAATCACCTGCCAGTACCTTTTCGATAATTGCCGTATCTTTCACATTTCCTCCGAATCTATGGTTCTATGACTGACCATCAATCTATAAGTTCAAAGAAAAAATATACTACCCTTCAATTTTTTTTGAAAGGGTAAATTTTATTACATCACTGCCGATGACGACGCTGATTCTCCGTCATTCTTCGCTGCGCTCAGAGTGGCCAATTGTCCCTACACAAAAAAATCAAGCGACGGCATCTTCTTCAGTCTTCCGATCTTCACAGCAAAACTGTAGTAGTTCAGCAGACCCTTTATATGGTTCTCCGAGAGGTCATAGTTGATTATCTCCCAGTAGTCGATGATCTGGTAGCTGGTAAGCCCCTTCATCTGATAATGGTCGATAAGTGACGCCAGATTGCCCTTGCTGTCCTTTTTTATCCTGCCCAGAAGCTCAACGAACGCCTTCGTCTCCTCACGGTGAGCATCCGCCGTATCCTTGCGGATTATCCACAGGGCAAAGACGAACGGCAGTCCCGTGAACTCTTTCCAGAGTTTTCCGAGGTCGTAGATGTATTTTGACTTGTCGTTGTAGTAGCCGAAAAGTGCCGTATCCCCGATGTGCACCTTTGCTGGTGCTTCGGGATTTTCTTTGGTGAACTCAGGCACAATACCGTAACGTTCACGCATGAGTATCTCGAACAGAATGACGGAAGTGCCGGATTCGGTGGTGAGATAAACCTCTTTGCCGCCGAGTTCCTCAATTGGCATATCCGAGAAGAGCATGACGCTCTTCACCTCATTTATACTGCTGATGGAGATATCGGGAATTATATAGTAGCTCTCAGGATTTCTGGCATATTCGATACAGCTGCACGGCGAAAGGTCTATGACCCCTTCACGGATGGCAGTGTTCAGATATGAGGGCACGCCCTTGATGAGCTTGAAACCCTTCTCTTTTTCAAGGTGATGGAATATAGGATATACGTTTGCGTAGTCGATCTGACCGATTCTAAGCATAGGTCTCTCCGGTTTCGGGTCCCATCCAGTTGGCATCCAGGCCGGCAAATTCACGCCTGCGCAGAATATCGAACCCCACAAGCGCAACTGCATTGGAAAGGTTCAGACTGCGCACCCTCCCCGTTGTGGGGATGCGGTAAAGATGTTCTGCGTATTTCTTCTGCACGCTGTCGGGCAGTCCGCTGGTCTCACGTCCGAAAATCAGCATCAGGTTCGGGTTGTCATGCGGTATTTCGGTGTAGTTCTTCGTGCCGAATTTCGAAAGGAAGGCATAGGGATGGTTTCCGATGGGATATTTTTCAAAAAATCCGTCAAGCGTGTCTATGGTCTCAAGCCTGACATGCTGCCAGTAATCGAGACCCGCACGCTTAACATATTTATCATCCAGACTGAACCCCAGCTTTCCCGCCAGGATCAGTCTGCTGTCCGTTGCAACACTGAACCGTCCGATGTTCCCAGTGTTCTGGGGAATTTCGGGTTCGAAAAGGACAATATTAAGTCCTGTCATATCACTCGTAGGGAATCTCCACTTTGTCGCATCCGCCCCAGATGGATTCAAGGTTGTAATACTGCCTTTCGTCCCTGCACATCAGATGCACCATAACCTCGCCGAAATCGAGGCATATCCAGCGTGAGCGTCCCTGTCCTTCAACTGCGAAAGGACGTGTTCCGTTCTCTTTCATTTTCTCCAGAACGTATTCCGCAATAGCGTTAACGTGGGGTTCGGAAGTTGCCGTTCCGATCACCATATAGTCCGCAATACTGCTTTTGGGTGCAATGTGATAGCACACAACGTTCTCTGTCTTGCGGTCGATCATCTCTTTCAGAATACTGTCCAGCAGAGCTGTTCTTGTCATTCGTTTCCCCTGTATAGTCTGTTTTCGGCGATATATTCATAAACACCGTCGGGCAGATTCGCCCTTCGGTAGCTCTCTTCGAGGATGCTTCGGATCTCCGTGCTTGATATATCAACCTCCGGCATTCTGTATAATATTATTCTGCCGGATATCTCATTATTATATTCATCCGCCTGCACGACTCTTTCAAGGAGTTTCGGCGGAATTGTTTTTAAAAGTTCTTCAAAGCTCATTGTGGAGCGGCTGACCACGATGAAATTCACATAGTCGAACAGCGCTTCATACTCATACCAGCTTCCGATGCTGGCAAAAATATCAGTTCCGCAGGCGAAGAAGATAGCATCGTCGCAGTATGCGTCCCTGAAATGCTGAAGGGTTTTGAGGGTATAGGATACCCCCTCTTCGTGTATCTCGAAATCGGAGACAATAAACCTGTCGCCAAGCCCTGCGGCAACCAGCTGAACCATCTTAAGCCTCAGTTCAGGCTCGATAACGCCGTCAGTCTTATGTGGCGGCACTTTTGACGGCACAAATATCATCCTGTCCAGACTGAAACTGTCCGTGACATTCTCGGCAAGAGCAAGATGTCCTATGTGTATGGGGTTAAAGGTTCCCCCGAAAAGCCCTATCTTCACTATCTGATCTGCCCGCTTCCGTAGATGCGGTACTTGGTGGTGGTGAGGTCGTCGGCTCCCATGGGGCCCCGGCAATGGAGTTTCTGTGTGCTGATGCCTATCTCGGCGCCAAGCCCGAACTCCCCTCCGTCTGTCCATCTTGTTGAAGCGTTCACATAAACAGCCGCCGAATCAACCCTGTCCAGAAACTTCTCGCTGTTGGAGTAGTTTTCGGTGACTATGCTGTCGGAGTGCTGAGAGCTGTATTTATTAATGTGGGCGATGGCCTCGTCCACACTTTTCACTATCTTAACTGAGAGGATGAAGTCCAGATATTCCGTGCTCCAGTCCTCTTCGGTTGCGGGTTTGCAAGCTATTATCTTCTGCGTGTTCTCACAGCCCCTCAGTTCCACGCTATATTCCGCATAGGCTTTTTCAAGCATCGGCAGAATTTTTGCGGCCACGGCGTCATGTATCAACAGGGTTTCCATTGTATTGCATACGCCCACACGCTGGCATTTTGCGTTGACGGCAATATTAACAGCCATTTCCATGTCCGCAAACTCGTCTATGAACACATGACAGATGCCCGCATCGTGCTTAACAAGGGGAATAAGGCTGTGCTCGGTGCAGAACTTAATAAGACTGTCGCCCCCTCTGGGAACCATTATGTCTATATAGTCCTTCGCCCTGAGCATCTCCATGACCACTGCACGGTCGGTGTCCTCTATAATATTGACGGCGGCTTCGGGAAGTCCCGTCTCTTTCAGAGCTTCTTTCATAAGCTTTCCGAGGCAGACGTTCGAGTTTATCGCCTCTTTTCCGCCACGGAGCACGGAAACGTTGCCCGATTTGAGGCATAAAGCTGCTGCATCGATGGTAACGTTGGGGCGTGATTCGAAAATTATGCCCACAACACCCAGCGGAACCTTCACTTTTGTTATATAAAGCCCGTTGGGGCGTCTGTATCCTTCAACAACTTTGCCCACGGGATCGGTCTGGGCTTTTATCTCGTTAACTGCCTGAATCATGGCATCGATGCGCTTATCATCAAGAATAAGTCTGTCTATCATAGCCTTTGAGAGCCCGCATTCGTTTGCATATGCAATGTCTTTGGCGTTCTCGGCTTTGATAAGTTCTCGGTTTTTGTCCAGCTTGTCCGCAACGGCAGACAAAGCCCTGTCCTTTATATCGGAGCGCATGCTCATAAGTTCATAGGTTGCTTCTTTGGCGGCTTTCAGCATATTTACAAGCATAATCATTCTCCGATTATGTTAATGACAACGAGATCGTCGCGGTGAATAACCTCGTCTGTAAACTTATAGCCTAAAATATCAAAGATGTCAGACGTTTTTTTGCCTTTAATCAGGTTCAGGTCAAAACTGTTATATCTGACCTTCCCTCTGGCTATCTCTTTTCCGTCCTCGTCGCAAACGGAAACCACGTCGCCCATCTCGAAATCGCCCTCAACGGAGATGACTCCGCCGGGAAGCAGTGATTTCTTTTTATGGACGAGAGCGTTCACAGCGCCTTTGTCCAGTTTGAGGATGCCTGTAACGCCTGCGGCGTAGGCTATCCAGTGCTGACGGCGGGAGAGAGCGTCCTCATTGTGGCTGAAATAGGTTCCGATATCCTTTCCGGAGAGGAAATCCAGCATCGCTCCGGGCTTGCGGCCGTTTATGATACCCACACAGCAGCCTGCATCCAGAGCTTTGGATGCGGCTGTGAGCTTGGATTTCATTCCGCCCGTGCCCACACCGGAAACCGAACTGCCCGCAAGGCTGAACAGCTCCTCATTAATATACTTCACCTCGCCGATGCGCTTTGCATCGGGATTCGCCGTAGGGTCGCTGTCGTAAAGCCCGTCAACGTCGGACATGATAAGCAGCATGTCCGCCCCGATGAGCCCACCCACCAGTGCCGAGAGATTGTCGTTGTCCGAGAAGTTCTCAATATACTTAAGCTCTTCGATAACAACCGAGTCGTTCTCGTTTATAATAGGCACAACACCCATTTCCAGCAACCTGCGGATGGTATATCTTGCGTTGAGATATCTTCTTCGGTTGGCAAAATCGTCTTTTGTGATGAGTATTTGCGCAGGAATTACATTATATTTTTCAAACTCTTTGTCATAATACCATATCAGCCTTGCCTGTCCTACTGCGGCGCAGGCCTGCTTGTCGATTATGTTCGTGGGGCGGCTGTCGAACCCGAGGATCTTAAATCCTGCTCCGACGGCTCCGGACGAAACTATCACAATGTTTTTCACACTGTTTCTTATCTCACATATCTGGCTGACAAAAGATGAAAGGAATTCGAGATTTACCCCTTTGTCCTTTTGCGTAAGGATGTTGCTTCCGACCTTAACAACAAGCGTGTTTATCTGGGGCAGTGTTCTCATGTTTGACCTGTCTCAAAAACAGAGAGGCTGAATTTGGATAAAAAAAATGGCAGGGGTAGCAGGACTCGAACCCACAATACACTGGACCAAAACCAGATGCCTTACCAATTTGGCTATACCCCTGCAAAGCAGAACGGGATTATTAAGGAAATCAGCAAAGATGTCAAGAACTTTTTTTAAAGTTTTTTTAGGCAGTATTCATGGGCACAGAGAGCATAAAATTGTTGCAAAGCTACCACTCTGAGGATATATTTATACAAATAGCATCTTATTAATATTATTTCGTAAGGAGACAAAATGAAAGTCACCAGAGCCAGCGACTACGCTATCCGTGCTCTTATTCATATGGCACATAAACCCCTAGGCACTACCTTCATGCGCTCCGAACTGGCAACAGAATGCGACATCCCGGACAGTTTCCTCGGCAAGATCCTTCAGAACCTCGCAAAATCAGAGATCCTTACATCCGAAAGGGGTAAGAAGGGAGGATTTAAAATAGCCAAGGATATCTCACAGATAACCGTATACGATATCATAACAGCTATCGAAGGCGAGCTGAGCCTGAACAAATGCATCTTCGACGACGACTTCTGCAACCTTGTTCACTCATGCACAGCTCATGTCATGTGGAGCGACATCCAAACCAAACTCATCGCAATGCTTAAAAGTTATACACTTGCCAGTTTGGCTGAAAAATACTAAGTCTTTTTTAGGTAAAAGTCTGTATACAGCAGGGATTTCGAGCGTGAACCCAAACGCACAAAAATTAATCCTTGCTTAAAACAGAATAATGTTTGAAAATTATTTAAGATGTTTGACGTTTAGCATCAATACTTTACGCATTCATCAATAACTTAAAAAATTTTACACTACGCCTAAAAACAGACTTTACAAAGTTTTTAGATGCATATAACATTACATGACTGCGCCGCTTGGGCACTGCAATGCAAATCGGCGTGCGAAGGGGCTACAGGGCTTTTTAAAGTGATATACATTTGATTATATCCAGTCAGCGGACAGCCGAAACATTCGCTGTCAGGCGCTATTTTTGCGCCCTTTTTGTATCCGTGCGGATGAATCGGCATCCTCGTGCGGCGGCTAAATCAATAACGTTTTACTCGGAGGAGATATGAGTGTGAAGGACATCGAGAAAGCACTTTCTCGTGAGCCCGAATTGAATCAGAACGCCATAACCGTTCTGGAAAAAAGATACCTGAAAAGGGATAATAACGGAAAACCTTCCGAAAAACCCATCGACATGTTCCGCAGGGTCGCTCTGAACATTGCAGAAGCCGACAAACTCTACGACAAGAACGCAAACATACTCGCCTCCGCCAAAGAATTCTATGAGCAGATGGTAACCCTCAGGTTCCTGCCCAACTCACCCACTCTGATGAACGCCGGACGTGAGCTTCAGCAGCTTGCCGCCTGTTTCGTTCTTCCTGTGGAAGACTCACTGGAAGGCATTTTCGAAGCGGTCAAAAACACCGCTCTCATCCATAAATCTGGCGGAGGTACAGGTTTCTCATTCTCCCGCCTTCGTCCCAAGGACGACGTTGTAAAAACCACCAGAGGCGTTTCCAGCGGTCCCGTTTCCTTCATGACCGTTTTTGATGCCGCAACCGAAACAATCAAGCAGGGCGGCACACGCCGCGGTGCCAACATGGGTATCCTTCGTGTGGATCACCCGGATATAATGGATTTCATCTACGCTAAAGAGGACAAAACGAAGCTCACAAACTTCAACCTGTCCGTCGGTCTCACCGAAAAGTTCATGCAGGCAGTTCTTGAAGACAAAGAATACGACCTCATCAACCCCAAGACAAAATCCGTTGCGGGTCAGCTGAGAGCCAAGGACGTGTTCGACAAGATGGTTCAGCTGGCATGGGAGGGCGGAGACCCCGGCATCGTTTATCTGGACAGGATAAACGCCGAAAACCCCACCCCCAAAGAGGGCGAAATGGAGAGCACGAACCCTTGCGGTGAGCAGCCTCTTCTGCCCTATGAATCTTGCAACCTCGGCTCGATCAACCTCGGCAGGTTCGTTAAAGACGGCCAGATCGACTGGGCAGACCTTGAGAAGACAATCACCGTTGCCGTACATTTCCTCGACAACGTAATCGATATGAACAAATATCCCATCCCCGAGATAGACAGACAGACCAAGCGCAACCGCAAGATAGGTCTGGGTCTTATGGGCTGGGCGGACATGCTGGCCATGCTCTGCATCCCCTACAACTCCGACGAAGCCACAAAACTCGCCGAAGACGTTATGCAGTTCATCCGTGACAAAGGCCGTGAGAAATCAGCCGCTCTGGCAGAGATCAGAGGCGATTTCCCCACGTTCAAAGACAGCGTGTACCCTGCGAAGGGCTTCAAAAACATGCGCAACGCAACCATCACTACTGTTGCACCCACAGGAACAATCTCAATCATCGCAGGATGCTCCAGCGGTATCGAGCCTTTCTTCGCAATCGCATTCTACAGACAGGTAATGGATAACAACAAACTTGTTGAGGTCAGCCCTGTTTTCAAAGATATCGCTAAAAGAGAAGGATTCCTCACCGATGAGCTTCTTGATCAGGTGGCTGAGACAGGTGCGGTTCACGACATCGAGTCTGTGCCCGAAAAATGGCAGAAAGCCTTCGTTACGGCACACGACATCACCCCCTTCTGGCATACTAAAATGCAGGCTGCATTCCAGAAGTTCACCGACAACGCAGTAAGCAAGACCGTTAACTTCCCCAACGAGGCGACTGTTGAGGACGTACGCAGGACGTACCTTCTTTCATACAACCTCGGATGCAAGGGAACCACAATATACAGAGACGGAAGCCGTACCGGTCAGGTTCTCAATGTCGGAACAAAGGACAAAGAGGCAAAACCCGAATCGGTATCTCAGGAACCCTGTGTGTTCGCTCCCAAACCCAGACCCAAGGTTCTGGTGGGGCGCACTGTTGAAATGATGACAGGATGCGGCAAGCTCTATGTCACCATCAATCAGGACGAGAACGGCAAGGCGTTTGAAGTGTTCACCAGCATGGGTAAGGCCGGCGGTTGCGCCCAGAGCCAGTGCGAGGCCATCGGACGTCTCATCTCCATCAACCTCAGAAGCGGCGGCGAAATCGACCGTATCATCAAACAGCTGAAAGGTATCAGCTGTCACATGAGATACGGATTCGGACCCAACACCGTGCTCAGCTGTTCCGATGCGGTGGGCAAAGCCCTTGAGCAGGCTCTCAGAGACAACACCGAGATAAAGGTCAGCGGCAAACAGGACGACAGCATCACCGTGGACAAGCTCCTTGAGAAGGCTGAAAAGGCCGAACAGGAAGGCATCAAGGTTAAAAACGGCGCATGTCCCGACTGCGGCGGCCCCGTTGAGCATGTGGAAGGATGCGATATCTGCTACTCTTGCGGATACTCACACTGTTCATAATCTGCACTCATTTTTTCCATACAAAAAAAGCCTCCGTATGTTAAGATACGGAGGCTTTATTTTTTTACGGTGCAGAAATGGAAACTCTGAAAGCTGACATACTGATATCAGCATACGGCTCGGTATATTTTGAAAAGTGCCTGTCTTCCGCTCTTTCCCAGAGGACTGCGGCAAGGGTCATCGTCTGCGACAACAGTCCGGACGATACCGTGCGTGAGATATCGGAAAAGTATGCCTGTCCCAGACTGATCTGTTTCAGACCGGAAGAACCCCTAACACTCCACGAATCCTGCCTGCGTCTGGCAGAAAGCTCCACCGCCCAGTGGGTGCGCTTTCTTCAGGACTCCGAGATACTGGCCGAAAACTCTCTGGAAAAAAGGCTGGAACAGGCGGAGACCTTCGGCGGAATATCCATGACCTTCTCAGCATACACAAGCATCACGCCGGACGGAAAGCGCCACCGCATCTACTATGACCTGCCTGAATTTGTCAAAGGCGAAGACTACCTTTTCAACATATTTGAAGAAACCCCGCTGAAACGATTCACCAACATTCTTATAAAGAAGGATATAATACTCTCATCCCTTTTCAGAGAGCTTTCGCCGTTCTCGGAGTGGGTTCCTGCGGCGGCGGCAATGATAGCTATGACAGAGGGTGATCTGGTCTATTCCTCCGAAACAATGGTGACCAGATACGAAACACAGCCGGAAAAAACACCTGAACCGGAAATGCTGCTGGACGAAGCGGAAAGCATGATGAACGTCCTGACCTACATAGAGTCCGCAACATCCGCCAGAAAGGCCGCTAGAAGGCTGAAAAAGGAACTTATGGCTGAGATAATCAGAGAGAATACCGTAAGCCTGATTAAAGAGAAACGCTGGTCGGACATAAGGAACTATATCTTCGGAGCGTTGCAGATAAACAAAAAAGCGGTGTTGGGAACCGTATTTCATATTTCCGTGCTGGGTCTTTTCGCAAGGGCGGCTGCCAGAGCCGTAAAGAACCTGCGGTCTGTGTCAAAATAGTTATAAAATTTTATTTTCCCCCTAAACATTGAAAAAAATTCACCGATATCTTAGTATATAGAAACAGGGGTGAATGATGAAACCTTCGATGGAGTTCATGAGTAATGTTTGTTCCGTTCTGGGACACATTAACAGGAATATTGAAGAGACAAAAATTACTCTGCTTTTGGAGAAGAAGGTGGACAGCTCGGCAACGACCTATAACCTTGTGCTCAAAGGGCAGAATGATGCCGACGTGTTCACTCTGGCCAGCGACCTTACAGATGAACAGCTTAAGTGGTATGTATTCGGTCTTGGCGACGGAATGGGACTTAAACCCGAAAAACTCGAAATAGCCTGATACACCACCCCATCCTTTCCTCTTCATCTTTTCAAACTTATCTGCTATCTTCGTCTCTACCGGAGGCAGTATGAAATTTCTTCTTATCCAGCTATATCAGACAGGCGATGTTATTCTCACCACTCATATTCCCAGAGAGCTGAAAAAATATTATCCTGACGCTGAGATAGATTTTCTGGTGTTTAAAGCCAACAAACCCGTTCTGGAGAACAATCCGAACATAAGAAACATACTGACCACCGAGCGCAAAGGCGGCATAGGCGAAATGGTGCGCATTATAAAAGAGGTGCGCAGAAACCGCTATGATGCGGTACTGGATTTCCACAACAATCCCAGAACAGCCTACATCACTTTCCTTAGCGGCGCAAAATATAAGGTATGCTACGGAAATTCATCCAGAAGAATATTCTATAACACCCCCTGCCAAAATCTTGACGGCTGTCCGGGCGAGATAAAACTTTCGCTCACACAGCCTTTTATAAAGGATTTCGACCTTAAAAAACTCAACGCAAAGCCGGAGGTTTTCACATCGGCACAGGCGGAAAAGAAAGCCGGTGAAGTGCTCGCCTCCTTCGGAATAACCCCTTCCGATTTTCTGGTAACCATATCACCCACCCACAAAAGGGACACACGCCGATGGAAGTTCGAACACTTCATGGACACGGCAAAACATCTTGTCCGTGAGCACGGCGCAAAGGTTCTTTTAACCTATGGCCCCGGAGAGAAGGAATACATCACCGACAGACTGACAGAACTGCCTGAAAATATTTTCCTGATTCCCCAGCTGAACCTTTCGGAGTTCGCCGCTGTCATAGGCAGAGCAAAGCTGCATATCGGCAACGATTCCGCACCGCACCACCTTGCAACGGCGCAGAATGTGCCTACATTCATAGTCATAGGCTCAACGTCGCCCCACTGGGTGTTCCCCTCGCCGGATCACACATACGCAAATGCGGGGCTTGAGTGTCAGCCTTGTCTGAAAAGTACATGCAGAATTTCGCCGGACATCCCGTGCATGACGGATTTCGGCTTTGAACATATTAAGGAAAAACTGGAAAGATTTATAAAAGAACAAAAAAGCCGGCTCTGAAAGCCGGCATCAGGTTATTTACGAAGTTTGCTTTGAAGTCTTAAGCCTCCCTTTGTCAAAGGGAGGTTTGGAGGGATTTTCTTTTATTAACAGGGGAATCCACCCTGCCCTCCTTTCCCAAAGGAGGGTTCAATTAAGCAAAACTATAAGCCGGCTTATTATTTACATCACACTGCCGTCAGCCCGCACATGATTGTCTCTTATGAAAGTAAACCTCACGTCACGCCCGTAGGCATTGTTTATTTTTGCTATGAAGGGCTTAACAGCCTCTCTGAAAGCCTCTTTCTCCCTGCGGGGGAGTTTCAGGTTGGGTGAGGAGAATGTCAGCGGGTTCAGGAACTTGCTGCCCTGCTTGATGCGATAGTCGAGGTGGGGACCGGAAGATATGCCCGTTGAGCCGACGTAGCCGATCACGGAACCCTGAGAAACTCTGGAACCTTTCTTAATCCCTTTTGCGAACTTGGACAGGTGCAGATAGAGGGTTTCATAACCGTTCTGATGACGAATCTTGACATAGTTTCCATTGAACTGATTATATTCTCTGGCGACCACAACCCCGTCGGCTGTGGCGTTTATCGGTGTACCCACAGGTGCGGCATAGTCTACACCGTGGTGGGGGAGATATTTGTTAAGAACGGGGTGGAGTCTTTTTCCGGTATACTTTGATGAAATTCTGGAAAATTTAAGGGGTGCTTTCAAAAATCCTTTTTTAAGTGATTTGCCCTCTGCATCATAATAGCCTTTCACGCCGTCATATTCATAGTAAAGTGCACGGAGGAATCTGCCCTGATTGACAAAATCCGCCGCCAGAATGTTTCCGTAGCCGATGAATCTGTCCTTGGCAAATTTCTTTTCCACCAGAACAGAGAAGGTGTCGCCCTTGCGTAGGGCATGGAAGAAATCTATCTCCCACTCGTATATATCAGCCAGCATGAAAGCCAGCTCAATACCCTCGCCCGCCTTAAGCATTGCCTCGGTCAGGCTTCCGTCAACAGTTCCGTGGACAACCGCCGTAACTGTGTGAACGGGATGGTTAGTCACCTTAATATCGAAATCATCATCGAGAAGTTTCACCGATATATCGGTCAGATTATCGGGCGAGAGCGTGACTGATGCGGGACTGATCTTAGCCACTGTTCCTATACGGAGGGTAAAATCAGGCACCAGACGTTTTATCTCTTTTTCCAGATTCAGGATGGTGGCCGCAGAAAGCTTGTCCGAGAAGAGTGTGAAGAGACTTTCGCCTGTTTGAATCCTGTGAATTTTATCTGAAGCATTAGCCGAAAAAACTGTTAGCAATACCAACAATAAAACGATTAAAACCCTACGCTGCATTCTTCCTCCTTCTTTTGTGCCAATAAATATAAACAGCAACAACCACCGCAAGGACACATAATGTAACTACAGTAATCGGCCGCAAATTTGATTTGATTAGTTCTATGTTGTTTCCGACGAAATATCCAAGCACGGCAAGGATCACAACCCATATTCCGGCCCCCAGAGAGGTGAAGAATATGAACTTGGGCATATTCATGCGTGCAAGTCCCGCAGGAAATGAAATGTATTGTCTGATGGCGGGAAGAAGTCTGCCCACAAAAGTGGTTATCTCCCCATGGGTTTTGAAATATTCATCCATTTTATTAAGTCTTTCTACGGGCATAAAAAGGTACTTCCCGTATTTTTCAAGCAGTGCCCTGCCCATAAAAACTGCCAGATAGTAGTTTACCAGTGCTCCGAGGATTGAACCTGCGACACCGCTTAAAACCACGAGATATATGTTCATCTTTCCCTGTGCGGCCAGATAGCCTGCGGGAGGAACCACAACTTCGCTGGGAAAAGGTACAAACGAGCTTTCAAGGGTCATAAGAAAAACGATACCGAGATACCCCATATCGTGGACGCTGTTCAGAACAAACTGTACGAACGAATCAAGCATTCTTCATATCCTCAATCATTTCTTTTGCCTGCGCAACGGCCGAAGGTGTATCGTTTCCGGCTATCATTTGCGCCAGAACACCGAGTCTGGTGTCCCCGTCGATCTCGTTTATTTCAGTACGGGCAAGCTCCGTATCTGCTGACTTTGTAATGTGCAGGTGTTTTCTGCCCGCACATGCGACAACGGGAAGATGGGTTATAACGATAACCTGTCTGGCATCTGCAACCTTTTTCAGCTTAACGGCAACCTGTTTCGCCGTTTTTCCGCTGATCCCCGTGTCAATTTCATCAAAAACAAGGGTCTGCACCCTGTCTTTTGCCGCAAAAACCTCTTTCATGGCCAGCATAACACGGGAAATCTCGCCCCCTGATGCCACTTTCTGAATGGGTCCAGGCTCAAAGCCTCTGTTGGTGCTGATGTGGAACTCCGCCTTAAGACCTGCGGACGCATCCATATCCTCTGTTTTTTCGAAAACTACTTTAAAGACAGAGTTCTTGAGTTCCAGTTCATTTAAATTTTCAATTATGGAATTTTCTATCACGTCTGCCGCTTTCCGGCGGGCAGCATTCAGCTTGTCGGCTTTGCTTTTAAGCTCTTCGCCGACAGTTCCCAGTTCCTTTTCCAGTTTGGAAAGGCTCTCGTCCGAGAACTCCATGTCCTTAAGCCTTGCGCTTACCTTCTCCGCAAATGCGCAGACATCGGAAAGCTCGGGGCCGTATTTCTTCATAAGGTTCTGGAGCTTATATTTTCTGTCCACCAGCCTGTCCAGCTCTTCGGGGTCTGTGTCGCTGGCATCGGCAACGGACTCTATCTGCTCCATGACATCGTTCAGCAGATAGGTCATCTCCGCCAACTGATCAGCCGCCTTATTAATTGTCTCGCTGTATTGCGAGATACCGTGCAGAGCGGAAGCGGCAGAGGTTATCAGCTCATATGCATTAACCTCGCCGTCACGGAGGAGCTGTAATGATTTTGATGAATTATCAATTATTTTGGTAAGGTTTGAGAGGACGTTTATTCTGTCCTCTATCTTCGAATCCTCTTCAAGATTTATCTTGAGTCCGTCTATCTCGCCCAGCTGAAACTCAAGCATATCCTTTTCACGAAGGAAGAGCTGACGGTCGGCCTTAATCTTTGCGATGCGGGATTTCAACTCGCTGAACCTGCTCCAGCATTCTGCGTAGGTCTCTTTGGGTGAAGAATCCACAAGGCTGTCGATAAAGCTCATGTGAGTGGTGTTGTCCAGAAGCTGCTGATGCTCGTGCTGTCCGTGGATGTCGCAGAAGGAGGCTGTCAGCTCCCTAAGCTGTTCCACAGTAGCCATGCGGCCGTTTATGAATATTCTGTTCTTGCCTGTTTTGTCTATCTCACGGCGGATAATTATACCGTCTGCGGTTTCAAACTGCTCCGCAAGGTCAGCGGGGATGTTTTCAGAATTCAGAAACTCCGCTTCAACGGTTATCTTCTTTTCGGGGTCACGAAACAGCGTGCGGCTGAATCTTGCTCCCAGCACAAGGCTGAGTGCACCAATGAAAACTGATTTTCCCGCTCCGGTCTCACCGGTTATAATGTTCAGCCCTTCGGTGAACTCCACCGAAACGGACTCTATCACCGACAGGTTCTCCACACGGAGCATACTCAGCACTGAACACCGCCCCAGCCCAGTTTCTCACGGATAAGGGCGTAGTAGTTCTTGTCTTTGGGAACGATTATATGTGTGTAGGAACTGGCTTTTTTAACCTTGATGGTCTTTTCGGTATCCAGCTGTCTGTAGACCTGACCGTCGAAGGTTATTGAAACCCGTTCGTTGCGTGTTTTTATACGTATCTCGATCTCGCTGTCGTCCGAGATCACGATGGGTCTGTTTGAAAGCCCCTGCGGGCAGATGGGGGTGATTATCATACTCTCAAGGCCG
Source organism: Seleniivibrio woodruffii (assembly GCF_004339245.1). Taxonomy (NCBI): domain Bacteria; kingdom Pseudomonadati; phylum Deferribacterota; class Deferribacteres; order Deferribacterales; family Geovibrionaceae; genus Seleniivibrio; species Seleniivibrio woodruffii. The sequence goes on along the minus strand of NZ_SMGG01000003.1, from coordinate 1,165,344 downwards.
GGGTGGACTATCGGTCCGCCCGCGGCAAGACTGTAGGCAGTCGAACCTGTGGGCGTGGCCACGATAAGACCGTCCGCTCTGTACTCGTTCACCAAAACTTTATTGATGTATAATGACATTTCTATGATACGGGCTACATCCGACTTGTTTATCACAAGGTCGTTCAGCACGTCTATCTCAAGAACTTTCTCATCGTCCTCAAGCAGATGTGAGTGGAGCTTCATCCTGCGTTCCATTCTGTAGTCTCCGTCCAGAACGGATTTGATAGCAGGAATGGCGTCCGATGCTCTGGTCTCTGTCAGAAAGCCGAGCCTGCCGAGGTTTATCCCCAGAATCGGCGTCTCTTTCATGCCAAGAAGTCTTACTGCGGAGATGAGCGTTCCGTCGCCTCCGAGGACTATTACAAGGTCAGCCTGCTCACGGATCTCGTCGTCGGTGTTGAATTCTCTTTCGCCGAGCGCCTCAGCCGTCCGTTTCGCTTTAAGGATGCGGACTCCGTGTTCGGACAGAAAATGCGTTATCTCCCCCAGAAGGGGGCGCACCCTGTCGCCGTGGGGCTTAGCTATGATAGCAATATTCTTCATACACTACCTTGCGGATGATGCTTTCTGTTTGTTGCGGAACTAATTGAACATTGTACCTAAAATACGCCAGATATTCAATGTTTCCTTTTGCACCCTTAATGGGCGATGCGCAGAGCCCTGCGAGAGCGAAACCGCACCCGCCGCCCCATGTGATTACCTGACTTATCACTCTCTCATGAACGCTTCTGTCGTTCACTATTCCACCCCTGTCGACCTCGTTCCGCTCCGCTTCAAACTGGGGCTTTATGAGGAACACCGCCACGGAATCTTCATGACAGAACTGCACACAGGCGGGAATTATCTTTGAAAGGGAGATGAAGGAAACGTCGCAGACGAAAATGTCGGCTTTAGTATCTATGGTTTCATAGGGGATAGTTCTGAAATTGGTGGCATCGAGCACGGTCACCCGCTCATCTCTGGCGAGTCTGGGGTCGAGCTGCCCTTTGCCCGTGTCCACTGCGAAAACCTCCGCCGCACCGTATTTCAGCGCAACGTCGGTGAATCCGCCTGTGGATGCACCTATATCTATAACTGTTTTATCTTTGAAATCGATCTGAAATTCGTCCGCCGCCTTTTCGAGCTTAAGCCCGCCCCGGCTTGCAAATTTGTTGTGAGCTTTCAGCCTGACCACGCTGTCGGAAGGAACCGTCTGACCCGGCTTGTCTGCACGATGGTCGTTCACAACCACCAGACCCGCCATGATGAGCCTTGCCGCCTCGTCAGTATTCTCAGCCAGATCCAACTGAACCAGAAGACTGTCGATGCGCTCCTTTTTCGGCTTCTGCATCAGATATGTTTTCCGATGTTTTCCAGAATGCTCTCAGCGTCGAGCTGAATGAGCCTGCGCAGACTTTTATGGTCGCCGTGTTCGATGAAGATGTCGGGGATGCCGTGTTTTATGACCTTAACCAGAACTCCATTATCCATAAGGATATCGGCTATCTCGTCACCCGCTCCGCCCTTAACGCTGCCCTCTTCGGCAGTAACAACCAGTTTTGCACCCCTTGCGGCTTCGGCGATCTTTTCGGCGTTCAGCGGCTTAAGGAAACGGATATTGACCAGTTTTGCGGAGATTCCCCTCGCCAGCAGTTCTTTATAAACAGGGTACATCTCTTCGAAGATATGCCCGGCAGAGAACAGAACAACGTCGGTTCCGTCGCCTATTATCTCCGGCTCTCCCATCTCAACGGGGGTAACGGGTATATCGTCATATGCGCCCGCCTCGCCTCTGGCATAGCGGATGGCACAGGGAGTCTGCATTTTTTCGGCTATTCTCAGCATGCTCTCAAGCTCGTGTGCATCCTTGGGGAGCATCACAGCCATGTTGGGCACACAGCGCAGATAGGATATGTCGTATGCGCCGTGGTGGGTGGGGCCGTCTGCTCCAACAAGTCCGCCTCTGTCCAGACAGAGCACAACGGGCAGATTCTGGAGCGCAACGTCATGTATTATCTGGTCATAAGCCCTCTGGGCGAATGTTGAATAGACCGCTACAAAGGGTTTAACGCCGGAAATCGCCATGCCTGCGGCGAATGTCACCGCATGCTGTTCGGCTATCCCTACGTCAAAGACCCTGTCGGGGAATTTTTTCTCAAGAATATTAAGACCTGTGCCGTCCTTCATGGCGGCGCTTACGGCCACCAGTCTGGGGTTAACAGCCGCAAGCTCGGTGAGGGTTTCACCGAAAACATCGGTGTATGACTTTTTACCCGCCAGCTTAACCGACTGTCCGGTGCATTTATCGAATGACGCAACGCCGTGGAACTTTGAAGGGTTGGCCTCAGCAGGTTCAAATCCCTTGCCCTTACGGGTCATAACGTGTACCAGCACGGGGCCGTCCACGTTCTGAGCGTTCTCCAGAGCCTTTGCCACATCCTTTATCCTGTGCCCCTGAACAGGGCCGATATAGCGGAGTCCAAGCTCCTCGAAAAGTATTCCGGGGGTGAAAAAGCCCACCATCCCCTCCTCCATCTTCTTAGCCAGATGGAGTATGCGGTTGCCGAGGGGTTTTGTGGCAAGGTATTCCTGAACGTCCTTGCGCACTCTTGTATAGAATTTACCCGTCATCATGTTCGACAGGTAGTGTGAAAATCCGCCTACATTTGCGCTGATGGACATTTCATTGTCGTTCAGCACCACTATCATGTTCTTGTCCAGATGGCCTAGGTTGTTAAGAGCCTCAAAAGCCATTCCCGCCGTCATTGCGCCGTCGCCGATTACGGAGACTATCTTGCGCTGGCGTCCGGTGATATCGTCCGCAACACGCATCCCCAGTCCTGCGGAGATGGATGTGCTGGTGTGGCCTACACCGAAAGCGTCATATTTTGATTCGGAAGGTTTTATGAACCCTGATATGCCTTTATACTGGCGCAGGGTTGAAAATCTGTCTTTTCTGTCGGTGAGTATCTTGAATGCGTAGGACTGGTGACCCACATCCCACACTATGCGGTCGTGCCCGGGATCGAAGACCTTCAAAAGCCCCAGAGTCAGTTCAACCACACCCAGACTGGGCGCAAGATGGCCGCCTGAAACGGAACAGGTTTCAATGATTACCTTTCTGACATCCTCAGCAACCTCATCAAGCTGTTCATAGCTCAACTCTTTCAGTTCTGCGGGCAGTTTCAGTCTGTCTATCAGAGCCATATATCAGTTTTTTCTCTCGATTATAAATTTAGCTATCTCACGGCAGGGGTCGGCTGTGTTTCCGTAAACGGAGAGCAGTTCCAGCGCTTCCTCAATAAGGAGTTCCGCCTTGCGGTGGGAATCCTCAATGCCGTGCACAGCCGGATATGTGGCTTTGCCGTTGGCAACGTCACTTCCGGCATCCTTGCCCAGTTCCTCCGTTGTGGAGGTAATATCCAGTATGTCGTCGACTATCTGAAACGCCAGACCGATACGCATTCCGTATTCGTAAAGGCGTCTTTTGTCATCTTCCGTGCCGAAACCGAGTATCGCACCCAGCTCACAGCAGTATGCAAGGAGTCTTGATGTCTTGTGTGTGTGGATGAAATCCACCGTTGCGGCATCAAAAAAACCTTTTTCAGCATCCATGTCCGCAACCTGTCCGCCCACCATCCCTTTGTCGCCTGTGGCCGCCGCCAGTTTATAGGCCGCCTCAACCATCTGCTCAGGGGTAATGTCGGGGTTCAGGTTTCTGTCGCACATAACCTCAAAGGCCTTTGTGAGCAGTCCGTCACCCGCAAGGATGGCGGTCGCCTCACCGAAAACCTTATGGTTTGTGGGCTTGCCCCTGCGGAAATCATCGTCGTCCATGGCCGGAAGGTCATCATGGATCAGCGAATAGGTGTGGAGCATCTCCACAGCCGCCGCATAGGGGGTCGCTTTGTCGAAATAGCCTTCGAATATTCCGTATGCCGAATAGACCAGTGCCGGACGGATACGTTTTCCGCCTGCGAAAAGGCTGTATCTCATGGCCTCGTTAAGACCCTTTGTGTGGGGGTCGTGAGGCTGCATGTATTCTTCAAAAAAGTCCTCGACCTTCTGTCCCCAGAAACCGAGGTATCCTTTCATATCAAAGCGGCTCATCGAATGACTCCGTTTTAACTTCGTCGCCCTCGGCTGAGAGCACTTTGCTTACCTTAAGCTCTATGTCGTCAAGCATTTTGCGGCATTCCTTGCCCAGCTTCATGCCCTCCTGAAAAAGCTTCAGGTTCTCTTCGATGTCAACTTCGCCGTTCTCAAGCTTCTCGACGATCTCTTCCAGTTTTTTGAGTTTCTGTTCAAACTTTTCGCCGCTCATCAAAGCACACACATCACTTTTTCAGCGTGACCGTCAACTTTAACATTGCGGAAGGCTTTCTCAAGTTTACCGTTTTCATCTATAACGAATGTTGAGCGGATGATACCCATGACGGGTTTTCCGTACATCTTCTTTTCTCCGTATGCGCCGTATGCCGCCGCAACGCTCCTGTCGGGGTCGCTTAAAAGCAGGATGCCCAAGGAGTGCTTCTCTTTAAAATTAACATGGCTCTTTATGCTGTCGGGGCTGACGCCGACTATCACGGCGTTCTTTCCGCCGAACTCATCCTTCACCTGAGTGAAAGCTATGGCCTCTTTTGTGCAGCCGGATGTGTTGTCTTTGGGATAAAAGTACAGAACCAGCTTTTTGCCTTTAAAGGATTCAAGGGTATATGTCTGCCCGTCGTCGCCTTCCAGACTGAAAGACGGAGCGGCCATTCCCTCTTCAGGAAGTTTCTCAGCCATTTCTATCACCTTTTTTCGCTTTTTTTGCATAGTTTGCCCGCAGCTGACCGCAGGCACCGTCGATGTCGCTTCCCAGACTTTTTCTTATGAAAACGCCCAGTCTGTTATTTATCAGATATTCCTGAAATTTTAAAGCATCTTTTTGGTCGGGTGCTTTAAACTCGGCATCGGAACCGGCATTGTACAATATAAGATTTACTTTAACCTTATCAAGACCTTTAAGCAGCTTTGCAAGATTGTTTGCATCCTCAATACTGTCGTTGAAACCTTTCAGAAGAACGTACTCAATGGTAACGCTTTTCCGCTTGGCTATGGGCAGTTCCCGCAGGGTTTTCATAAGCTCCGCAAGGGGATATTTATTCGAAACCGGCATTATGCCCTTTCGTTTCTCCTGTGTTGCGGCGTTTATGGAAACTGCTATGTTGACAGGGGTTTTAAGCGAGAAAAGTTTTATTATGCTGTCTGTGAGCCCGCAGGTTGAAACGGTTATCTTGCGGTGTGAAAAACCGTAGCCGTTGTCGTCCAGCAGAACTGTCAGCGCATCAAGCACCGTGTCGATGTTGTCCAGCGGTTCTCCCATGCCCATGAAAACAAGGTTGCTGAGCTTTTCGTCCTCTTCGGCCAGTATGTCGTTCAGGCGTTTCACCTGTTTCAGAATCTCGCCCGCAGTGAGGTTTCGTTTAAGCCCCATCGAAGCTGTGGAACAAAAGGCACAGCCCATGCGGCAGCCCACCTGTGATGAGATGCATGCGGTATAGCGTTTGCCGTCGTTCAGGATAACGGATTCGATATGCTCCCCGTCCTCAAGACGGAAAAGCACCTTTATGGAGCCGTCCTGCGCCGACCGCTGGGTGGCAACGATATCCGCAACTGTGAACACGGCGATATCCGCCAGTTTCTGCCTGATTGCATTTGAAAGGTCGGTCATTTCGGCTATGTTTTCACAGCCTCTGTTGTGGATCCATTTATAGATCTGCTCGCCCCTGAATTTTTCAAAACCCTGAGAAACGGCAAAATCTTTAAGACCCGTGAGTGTTTGGGAATCGATATAGAATTTTTCGGTCAATTTTAACTCTTTCAGATAATGTAACGCATTGCGTCGTCGTTTGTGTCGTGTATGTTGAACAGTCTGTTCAGGTTAGTGCTTTTGAACACCTTCATAATGTCTTCGTTAACCGATGTCAGATAAAGGGGTTTGTTCAGATCACGCATGTTTTTGAGTATCTGGATAAGCTCACGCAGGCCGCTGCTGTTCAGATATGTAACCCTTGAGCAGTTTATTATGACGGCGTCGGATGAGTCTATGCTGGATTTGATATGGGTTTTGATCTCGTCACCGTTGTATGAGTCTATCTCATGCATGGGGTAGAGAACTTCAACATTCTTCTCGCCGAAAACAATCGTCTCGCTGTTAAACGCCATACAAAATCCCCCTATCCAAGGAGCTTTCTCTGCTCGACCTGTCTTTTAAAGACATATTTTATTATCCGGTCCCTGTCGGTCTGGGAAATGTCAACAAACCTGACCCCAACCTCAAACTTGCCTTCCATCGAACGGCAGCGCATGACCTGCGCCTTGACCTGATCGACCTTTTCGATGGAACCCAGAAAATATATCTCTATTGTAGCATCTTTTTCAATATGAATGTCTGTAAACATTCTAAGTCCGCCGCCGGACATGTCAACAACCTTACCTTCGAAAAGCTTCTGTGTCCAGACATCGTCAATTTTAACCGTGACCATAACCTTGACGGACAGCCTGGTGTCCACCCTGAAAAATGACCTCAGCTCCTGACGGAAAACGGCATCGGGAAAGGCAATCTTAAGCATCATTCTGGGTTCTTTAACCCTGTCCAGAACGATACTTTTAAAAGAAAACCTGCCCATATCCATAACATATGAAAGGTGAAGTCTGGTGTTCGGAGCCAGCGGAACAGCCCGTCCCTTGTCCGTGGGCATTGATATCATTATCGAATCGCCCGCTTCCATATCCTCTATCCGCGAGTCGAATATGCCCGCATGATCCCCCACTTTCACTTCCACTAATAACTTCTGGTTGATAGTTATATACTTATCAAACTTTACCAGTTTTTCCAATTTAAAAAAACCCCGTTGTATGATATGCGGCGAAGCAAAATACTCCCCCGAAAGGGGAGTATATCACATAATTTCGTAAAAATAAAAATATTCTTGAGAAACAATTATTTCAAGTTTCTGCTGCCGGGTTTATAGGCGGGAGTACCCTCTTTGCACATGGGACACACAGACGGGTCATAGGTTTTCACATCCAGCTGAACCAGAGGGATGAAAGGCTGGTCAAACTCCGCCTTGCCTCCGCTTCTGTCGATAAGGCATGTAACACCGATAACATCGGCCCCCGCATCTATGCAGGCGTTGATGCATTCCTTGGTAGATTTTCCTGTGGTAATAACATCTTCCGCCAGAAGAACCTTTTCACCTTTCGCCAGAGAAAAGCCCCTGCGCAGGGTCATATGTCCGTCCACCCTTTCCGTAAACAGTGTACGCTTTTTCATCTGACGTGCAAGCTCATATCCGAAACGTATGCCGCCTATTGCGGGGCTGACTATTGTGTCAAACTCAACATCTTTAAGTTTGACAACAAGTTCAGCTATAACAGCATCAACCTTGTCCGGATACTGCATTATGAGTTCCGATTGAAGAAATTTATCGGAATGGAGTCCTGAGGAAAGGAGAAAATGTCCCTCTAACAGTGCATTGTGTTTTTTGTACAGTTCAAGTACCTGATCAGCGTTCAATTAATTGCCTCCAATATGCTTAGTGCAGCCTGCATAGGATCTTTCGCCTGAGTGACAGGCCTGCCAATAACTATATAATCAGTCCCCATGGCCTTTGCGTCCTGAGGGGTTACAACTCTTTTCTGATCGTCAACGGATGCGTCCAGAGGTCTTATTCCGGGTGTAACGGTTATGAAATCCCTGCCCAGAGTCTCTTTTATGAAGGGAGTCTCCTGAGCGGAGGACACAACACCGTCAAGCCCGCTCTTTTTTGCCAGTGAGGCGAGGTGCAGAACGTAATCACGGCTGGAATTGAACCCGAGATTCATGGATTTCAAATAATTGTCATCGAGGCTGGTGAGAAGTGTCACACCGATGAGAAGGGGTTTTCTGACACCCGCTTTTTCGCAGTGTGCAGCGACCTTTTCAGCAACGGTGGCCATCATGTCACCGCCGCCCTGAGTGTGCATGTTCACCATGTCCGTTTCATACTGGAGCGAAGCCAGCACAGCGGACACAACAGTGTTTGAAATATCGTGAAATTTCAGATCGAGAAAGATTTTCTTATCTTTCTTCTTAAGGTACTCAATAATGCTTCTGCCGTCTGCTACAAACAGCTCCAGTCCTACCTTATACCATGTGACGGCATCCTGCGTCATGTCTACTATCTTCTTAGCGGAATCCGCCCTGTCGAAGTCAAGGGCAACTATCATTTCTGGTTTCATCTTTTATCCTCTTGCAGACTGTAGCATATTTCAGATATTTTTCAAGCACCTGTTGACAGATTTGTCTAATAATATAAGATTGTTTAACGAAAGTTCATTTTCAGGAGAAACCTTTAATTGAGAAACGGTTACACCACAGGAACAACAGCCTGTGCCGCTACGGCGGCATCATGCGTCTTTAAATTGTCAAACCGCATTATAGAAATAGCCGATATATCCCTGCCAAACGGAACCATAGCTCATATTCCGGTGTTCAGAGATATAGACGGTTTCTATGCTGTCAAAGACGGCGGCGACGACATCGACGCCACCCACGGAATGAAAATTTATGCCGACTGCACAATAAACGACAGCGGCAAAATCGATATAAAGGGCGGTCAGGGAATAGGAATAGTCACCAGAAAGGGACTTCAGGTGGATGTCGGCCTGCACGCAATAAACCCCGCTCCCGAAAAGATGATAAAGGAGAACCTGTCGAAACTTCTGGGAGAAAAGGGGGCAGATGTCACCATTTACGCTCCCGATGGCGAACGGATAGCAAAAGAGACCTTCAATGAAAAAGTCGGGGTGGTGGGCGGCATCTCCATAATCGGAACAACTGGAATCGTCACTCCCATGAGCGTTGAAGCAATTATAGAGACCATAAAATGCGAAATAGACGTTGCGGCGGCAGAGGGCAGAGACACCGTATGCCTCACGCCCGGCAAGATAGGCGAAAAGCATTTTTCGGAAAATTTCCGGTCTGTTCCTGTGATACTGATGAGCAACTACGCATACGAAGCCTTTGAGTACGCAAAATTCAAAGGTTTTGACAGAATATACGTTGCGGGACACCCCGCAAAGCTCTGCAAAATTCTGATGGGGTACTACAACACCCACTCAAAGAGATCGCCCATGGCAACGGACTGGCTGGCGGAGCGGCTGGAACTCAACGAAAAATTCAACACCGTCGAGGAGATACTCACCTCCTCCGATGCCGATCTGTCGTTCATAGCGGCGGAACTGGCGGAAAAGATAGAAAAAGACTACGGTTTCAGGCACGTTTCTGTTATCTTCTATGACATGAGCGGGAGGAAAAAGGGTGAAAGACTCTGAAATCACAATAATCTCCGTGGGGCCGGGGGCGCATGACCTCATAACCCTGCGCGGACATAAGGCCATAGAGGATCAGGAGATGATCATCGGCATGAAGGATGCTGTGGAAACCTTTGCGAAACATAAGGAGCACTATATCCCCGCTAACATGAAGACCGACTGTGTGAACTTCATAAAAGACTGCCCGAAAAGCAGGATAGGCGTTCTTGTGTCAGGTGACGCAGGTTTTTTCAGCCTTGCCAGATTCGTTACTGCTGCTTTTGAAAACGTGACAATAATTCCCGGTGTCAGCTCCGTCTGCGCAGGATTCGCACTGCTAAAAAAGCAGTGGTTCGGCTACAGATTCATGTCCGTTCACGGCAGAGAACTTTTTGATGAATGTCCGGAAGTTTCAACGGTTATCCTCTGCGATGAGGTGAATAACCCCTCTGCAATAGCCGCAAAATTTCCCCAGATAGAGGAAAAATTCAATATTTTCGTACTGAGCGATATCAGCCTGCCCTCCGAAGGGGTTTTCGCTGGCATAAGCGATTATAAAAAAACATCCAGAATGATAATAGTTCTGGAGGAGAAAACGGCATGAAGGTATATTTTATCGGCGCAGGACCGGGGGATGCGGAGCTTATCACGGTTAAGGGCGCAAGACTCATAGGCGAATGCCCCGTTGTGATATACGCCGGAAGCCTTGTTAATCCCGATATCCTGAAATATGCCTCAAATGATGCCGAAATATACGATTCAGCCCCTCTGAATCTGGATGAAATAGTTGAAATAATCAAAAAAGCACATAAAGAGAATAAAAACGTTGCACGTGTGCACACAGGCGATCCCGCACTCTACGGAGCCACCGGCGAGCAGATTGCAGAGCTGGACAAACTGGGCATAGAATACGAAACAGTGCCCGGAGTGACCAGCATGGCGGCATCGGCGGCGGCGGCGAACATTGAACTGACCATGCCAGAGATCTCCCAGACGGTGATAATCACCCGCACCCCCGGCAGGACACCCATGCCCGAAGAGCTTTCGGCCATCGCCAAAGTCGGCGGAACGATAGCCTTCTTTCTGTCCGCAGGACAGGGGCAGTTCATCGCCGATACCCTGACGGCAAACGGCTGGAGCGGAGAAACTCCCGTTGTTCTGGTTTACAGAGCCAGCTGGGCAGATCAGAAGATAGCCCGATGTCTGCTTAAAGACCTCGAAAAGACCCTGAAAGAGAACGGAATGACCAAGCAGACAATGATTCTGGCGGGAAGAGCAGTCGGCGGCACGCCGGAGACCTATTCAAAGCTATATGACAGGGCATTCAGCCATGAATACAGGTAGACTGGCGGTCATCGCCGTCACCGATAAGGGAGCAGTTCAGGCAAAATATATTGCCGACAGACTCAGAGCAGAGCTTTATCTCTCTGAAAAAATTTCAGGCTATGACTCTATAAAATATTCATCAATAAAAGAATGTTTTGAAAAATTATTTCAGGAGTATGACGGCATAGTGGCCGTTATGGCACAGGGAATAGTGACCCGTGTCACAGCCCCGCTCCTTGAAAGCAAATACAAAGACCCCGCCGTGGTGGTCTGCGATGAGGTGGGCAGATATGCCATCAGCGCAGTATCGGGCCACGAAGGCGGCGCAAACAGACTGGCTCACAGAGTGGCATCCATCACAGGAGCCGTACCCGTCATAACCACGGCAACAGAGGCAAACAAGCTGTATATTGCTGGTGTCGGATGCAGAAAAGACACGAAAAAGGAACAGATAATCTCTGCGCTGACACAGGCTTGCGCTGATGCAAAAATCGACATTGCACAGCTCAGGCTTATAGCTTCCGCATGGGTGAAGGAGAACGAACAGGGGCTGATCGATGCGGCGGACGAGCTTGGTATATATCTCCGCTTCCTGCCTGAGCATCTATTCACCTACTGCCCTTATGAAGTCGAGGAAACGGCTGCGGCAAGGCACATCGGAGTAAAAGCAGTTGCAGAGCCATGTGCACTTATGGCCGGATTTAATACAACTTTGGTACTTAAAAAAACTATATATGAAAGTGTTACGGTAGCAATTTCAAAGGAAATGACCGGATTTCTTTCGGAGTGATGATGGGAAAGGTTATTCTTACGGGCATAGGTCCCGGAAGCAAAGAGATGATGACGGCTCAGGCAAGATTCGCAATTGAGAACTGCACGGCCGTTTGCGGCTATGACAAATACGTTGAGCAGGTGGCGGACATTATTCCCGCAGGAACGCCCGTTTTCACCAGCGGAATGAAGGGCGAAGTTGAACGGGCGGAGACAGCTGTTCAGTTCGCAAAGGACGGACACGACGTATGCCTCATATGCGGCGGCGACCCGTCGCTCTACTCCCTGGCTTCGCTGGTGTATCAGCTGGCGGACGGCAAGGTCGATATAGAGGTTATCGCAGGGGTGACAGCGGCAATGGCGGCCTCATCACTTCTGGGTGCGCCCATTGCGGATGATCTGGCCATAATCTCCATGTCGGACCTTCTGACCCCGTGGGAAGTAATTAAAAAACGCATAGATGCCGTTAACGCCGGAGACTTTGTCACGGCCATATACAACCCCAAAAGCATGAAACGCACTCAGCAGATTGAGTATGCGCTCAACACCTTCATGCAGTCACGGGGAGACCTTATCACAGGAACCGTCAGAGACGCTTTCCGTGAAAACCAGTCGGTGAAAATATCCGCCATTTCCAACTTCGACTACGACTTTGTGGGAATGACCTCGATTGTCATTGTGGGATGCAGGAAAACAATACTGATAGACGGCAAAATGGTAACCCCCAGAGGATATCCGGTCTGATGAAAATTCTGGTACTTGGCGGCACATCTGACAGCCGTGAATATATAAAAAAACTCGACTGCGATTATATCGTCACTGTGGCCACCGAATACGGGTTCGAATCCTTTTCAAAGGATTTCCCCACTGTTCAAATCAGATTTGACGAACTCAGCCTGACCGCCTTCATAAAAGAGCACGGGATAACCGCAATAGCCGACACCACCCACCCTTTCGCAAAGAACATAACCGCACTGGCTGTGGAAACGGCGGAAAAGCTGGGCATTGAATACATAAACGCAATGCGCAACCCGAAACTGGATTCGGACTACGAAGGCATCATCGTTGTGGAAACCTATGAAGAGGCGGCGGCGAAGGCCGCAGAGTTCAGCTCGGTTCTGCTCACCATCGGCTCGAACCGCATAGACGCTTTTAAGGAAATAATCAGCAGATGCACCGTCCGCATCCTGCCGTTTGAAAAGTCCATACAGAAATGCAGGGAAGCGGGGGCGGAATATAGACAGATAATCGCAATGCAGGGACCCTTTTCGGAGGAGTTCAATACAGCTCTGATGAAAGAGATAAGGGCTGATGCGCTGGTGACCAAGCTGTCGGGTGATTCCGGCGGTTTGCAGGAAAAGATAGACGCATGCGAAAAAACAAAAGCCGCATGCATTGTGATTACAGGCGGCTGATTATTATCGTAAACTGAGACCCTTCGGCTGTCGCCTCAGGGTGACTGAAATTTCACGTCTTTGCGAGGAAGCCAGTGATGGAGATCAGTTTTTCAGAAAATTGATATTCTTACCTATTTTCTTCATCATCCCTTCGCTTTTGAGAGGTTTCGACATTTTCGTGATGATGTCCGAAAGCAGAACCTCTGCACTGACAGCTTCTTTTTTGCCGTCAATCTTCGAACGCTCGGCTATCTCAGCCGACCACAGCACCTCGCCTGTTTCAATGCGCAGGAGTTTTGCAACAAGCTGAGCCTCGGAAAGCAGAATGCTGTCGCCACGCTCTATCTGTCTGTATTTGATAAGTTTTCCGGTGAGAACGCTGTCTGCGCCCATAGCCTGAAGTCTCTTCTTGGTCTGTTCGTCCAGAAGTCCCGTGCCGGAGGCTTTCTGCTGAAATCCCACTTCGGTGATTATTTTGTCGATATCGTTTCTGTCCATGATGTTAAAGAGCTGTCCGTCAACAAGCTCAGCGGTGAACTTGTCGGCAATTATGGCTGTGTTGTAGTGAACGTCGACGTTTTTGTCGAATCCTATCACGGCAACACGGGTTACGGTTGCTTTGCTGAACTTGGGCGAAACGTTTGCTTTTTCTATGTCAACAAGGATTGCGGATGTGCAGGAAGAGAGAAGAACGCACAGAAGCGTGAGCAATAAAAACCTTTTCATGAAGAACCTCCGATTGTGTATTTTATTGCAGGATTAATGAACGGTCAACCCTTTTAGGGATATTAATGCTTGTCGCCGAGGGTTTGAGTGAGTTTCAGGAGCTTGCGGCGAAGCAGATTCTTTTTCTTCATGATATTGGTGTTTTCAGAACCGTTTATCTCCAGAAGTTTCAGCCTGTCGCATATCTCTTTAATTCTGTCTGCGGCCTCGGAGTTGTTAATGGCAATTTCAACCTGCCGGGACACAGCGAGAATGTCGTGATCGTTTGCTGTACGCACGGTATCTTTATCCAGCGAGAAGAAGAACTCGCTCATTTTGTAAAATGCACTGAGCCTGTTGAGCAGGGCTATCTTGTCCTCAACTACCAGGCTGTGTCTGTCGGGTGGAATCTGTGACATAACGCTCCAAAAACATAGTTCAGCCGTGCGTTTTCCCTGTGGGGAGAACACCCGTAATAACTAATCGTCCTTTTTGCGTCGAATTTAAGGAATTATTTCGTGCGGCTGTAATTTTTTATTGCTTTGGTGGGGCAGACGTCAACACAGACGCCGCACACGTTGCATACAGCAGGGTCTATCTTCGCTAAGAAACTGTCCACATCTATAGCGCCGACAGGGCATTTTTTCTCGCACATCTTACAGCCGATGCACCCGACACTGCAAGCCTTTTTAACTTCAGGCCCTTTGTCTTTCGACATGCAGGAGACCACAACGGGTCTGTCTTCGGAGATGAGGACTATAAGATTTCTGGGGCATGCCTTTACGCAGAGCCCGCAGGAACAGCACTTCTCCTCGTTGACAACGGGTATGCCGTCATTTCCCATGTGCATGGCGTCAAAACCGCAGGCTTTGACACAGCTGCCCTCGCCCACACATCCGTAGGTGCAGAGCTTGTTTCCGCCGGAGAGCAGAACTATGCTGTGGCAGTCTCTGGGGCCGTAGTAATTGTATTTTTCAACTGCACTGTCGCAGTTGCCCATGCATCTGACCCTTGCAACCTTCTTAATGGTGCTGTCAGCTGTGAGTCCAAGGTATTCAGCAATCTGCTGAACCATCTCTCTGCTGCAAACAGGGCATGCATTCACAGGTGCTTTGCCGTTGACGATGGCTTCCGCCAGTGCGCCGCATCCAGGAAATCCGCATCCGCCGCAGTTAGCAGCCGGAAGCATCCCGTTCACGGTCTCAATGCGCTCGTCCTTCTGAACGTGGAACTTTTTCGAGGCGTACATCAGCCCCAGTCCCGCAACGAATCCTGTCACCGCCATTGTCATAACTGCCGCTATCATATCACTTCACCAGCCCTGAAAAGCCCATGAAACCGAGGGCAAGGATCCCCGCAGTTATGAAAGCGATGGGCAGTCCGCGGAAGTAGTAGGGAATATCCGAAAGCTCAATCCTCTCCCTGATTCCTGCGAACAGCACCAGAGCCAGAGTGAAGCCCAGAGCCGAACCCACAGTGAAGACCAGCATATGGATAAAGTCGAATCCGGACTGAATGTTTATGATGGCCGCACCGAGAATGGCGCAGTTGGTGGTTATCAGCGGGAGGTATATTCCAAGGCTCTGATAGAGGTCTGGGGATGATTTTTCGATGACCATTTCCACAAACTGAACCAGAGCGGCGATTACGAGGATGAAAACTATTGTCTGGAGGAAACCGACATTGAATCTGTCCAGCACCGTGTACTGGATTATCCATGTTATCGAGCCGGACACCGCCATTACGAACGTCACCGCAAGCCCCATCCCCACGGCTGTCTCAACCTTTTTTGAGACCCCGAAGAAGGGACATATGCCGAGGAATCTTGCCAGAACAAAGTTATTTACAAGAACAGCGCTGACGAACAGAAGAAAAAGGCTCATTGTATGCCCCCTCTGTTGATTCGTCTGCGCTCTTCAACATAGTTATTGAAAGCCATAAGGAATCCAAGGACGATAAACGCTCCCGGCGGGAGTATCATGAGTATCGAGGGGCTGAAAGAAGCCCCGAAAAGATCAAGCCCCAGCCATGAGCCGTTGCCCAGCACCTCCCGCACACTGCCCAGAACGAACAGGGTGAGCGTGAAACCAAGCCCTGAGCCTATTCCGTCCAGAAGTGAATCAAATACGCCGTTCTTTGATGCAAAGCTCTCCGCCCTGCCCAGAACAATGCAGTTTACCACTATCAGCGGAATGAAAAGCCCAAGGATCTTGTGCAGGTCGTGCACAAAAGCATTCATAGCGAGATCTATGACCGTAACAAAGGTTGCGATGATAACCACATAAGCGGGTATGCGAACCTTTGCGGGGATAATGTTTTTAACCAGAGATACGGCAACGTTTGACCCCATCAGAACGCACATTGTGGCCAGTCCCATTGCTATGCCGTTTATTGCGGAGGTCGTCACTGCCAGAGTCGGGCAGAGACCCAGAACCTGCTTCATTACAGGGTTGTTCTTAAAAATGCCTTCGGTAAGAATTGAAAGTTTCACTTCGCACCCCCGTCAGCTTTCTTAACCAGTGCCAGAGCGTTCACAACCGCCTCGCACACGGCTCTGGGCGATATTGTTGCTCCGCTGAAGCCGTCAATATCCCCTCCGTCCTTCTTAACGGATATTTTCGAGTCGGCGCTCATGCCCTTAAAGCTGCTGCGCCACTCCTCATTCTCTATCTTGTTGCCGAGACCGGGTGTCTCAGCATGGCTGATTATCTCTATTCCCAGTATCTTGCCGTCTGTACCGACACCCACCAGGACCTTTATGTTGCCTGAATATCCCTTGGCCGATACGCTCTCAACCGCATAGCCGAAAACCTGTCCGCCCTTTTTACCAATATAAAGTTTATTACCGTTAACTGTCAGAATATCCCTGTCCGGTTCGTTGTCGAACCCCGGCAGAACGGACGTCAGTCCTCTCAGAAAATCCTGCCTTTCCGCCTCGGCTATCCTGTCCTTTGTGGCGATGTTCATCCCCGCAAGGATAAGTGCCGCCAGAGCGGATATAACCGTCAGCACCACCACCATTTTCAGCGAATTGCTCATTTCTTCACCTCGCCGAAAGAGAGGGGTCGCATGTATTTATCAAGCAGGGGCACAAATGCGTTCATGATGAGTATCGCAAAACCCGTGCCCTCCGGATAGCTTCCGTATATCCTGATTATCCCCGTGATAAGCCCGCAGCCGATGCCGAAGACTATCTGCGCACGCTTTATGACGGGGGAAGTGACGTAGTCCGTTGCCATGAAGAATGCCGCCAGCATAACGCCGCCGCTTATGATATGCATGAACGGATCCACTGTTCGGGCAGGGTTCACCGCCCAGACTATTCCTGTGAAAAGGAAAAGCGAACCGATAAACGATACAGGTATATGCCAGCTGATGACCTTGCGGTTCATCATGAAAAGTCCGCCGATGAGAACGAATATCGCTCCGTCGCCGCCCATACAGCCGCTGACGTTTCCGATGAGCTGATCGGTATAGCTCGCCAGATTTGCAGTGACCACATGCCCTTTCGCCAGAAGGTCTGACTTCATTGTGCCAAGTGGCGTTGCGGAACTGACTGTGTCGAAAAGAAAACCTCTGATGATGGGCGTGGGCTGGATCCACGCAGTCATTTCAACAGGCCATGCGATGAGCAGGAAGATCCTTGCCACCAGAGCTGGGTTGAAGGGATTCTGCCCCAGTCCGCCGTAAACCTGTTTTGATATTATGATGGCAACGAACGAACCCACAAGCATTATCCACCACGGAGCGGCGGCGGGCATGTTCATGGCCAGAAGAAGACCTGTAAGAAGTGCCGAATTGTCCTTCAGCGAGCAGGGACGACCTGAAATTTTGTTAAAAAGAAGTTCGAATCCGATGCAGAAAAGTGAAGTGAGCACATAGCCCTTAATGGCATAAAAACCGTAGTACCAGACAGAGTTGGCTATTATGGGAAGCATGGCGATGATAACGGTGAGCATCACCTTGTCGGTTGTTTCGGGGTTTCTGTCGTGGGGTGAAAAGGTCACCAGAAATTTTCTGTCAGGCATTCTTCGCCCCCCTCTCCTTTATCATCTGCATTATGTGACGTTTTGATGTCTTGAAGCCGCCCACAAGGGTTCTGCGTGAGGGGCAGACATATGAACAGCAGCCGCATTCTATGCAGTTGAGCACATGGTGCTCCTCCAGAGCCTCATACATCTCCTTTTTAACGAACCTGTCCATTATGGAAGGAACAAGGAGCATGGGGCATGCATCGACGCATCTGCCGCAGCGGATGCAGGGATATTTTGTGAGATTGGGCATATCCTCTTCACGGTAAACGACTATTCCGCTTGTTCCCTTCATGACGGGGGTTTCAACGGATGTCACCGCCATGCCCATCATGGGGCCGCCCATCACCATTTTTTTCGGAATGCCGACAAACCCGCCGCAGGCTTCCACCAGCGTCAGGATGGGGGTTCCAACCCGGACACGGAGGTTTTTGGGGTTAACCACTGCGCCCGTAACGGTCACTATCCGCTCATAAAGCGGCTTTCTCTCGGTGTATGCCTCGTAAACGGCGGCGGCAGTGCCGACGTTGTGCACTATCACGCCAACCTCAACGGGGAGCTTGCCCTCGGGCACAACCCTGTTCAGACAGGCCTTTATAAGCTGTTTCTCGCCGCCCTGCGGATATTTAACATACAGCGGGACAAGCTCGAAACCGTATTCTTTCTCATATTTTCTGAACAGCTTGATGGCATCAGGCTTGTTCTTCTCAATTGCGATTATAAGATTTTTTATCCTGAGTTTTTCTTTGATAAGGACAGCGCCTTTGATGATTTTCATGGTCTCTTCAAGCATCATGCGGTGGTCGCATGTGAGGTAGGGTTCGCATTCCGCCCCGTTTATGAGCAGCGAGTCCACCTCTTTAGGCGGCGACAGCTTCACATGCGTCGGAAAGGTCGCTCCGCCCATGCCTGTTATACCCGCCCGTTGGACTATCTGCTGAAAAGTCCCTTCGTCGGATATGGGCACGAACTCGTCATTGGTTTCGTCCGCCTCAATGACTATCCCCTCCATGCGTCCGGCCATGGGGTGAACAACATGGGATATGGACACCACTTTACCGTTCACAGGGCTGTGCAGGCATGCGCTGATGAACCCGCCCGCCTCTGCGATCAGCTCTCCGGTCTTCACCTGCTGGTTTTTAGAAACGACCGGTTTCGCAGGCGCACCGATATGCTGGGACAGTGGAAGATAATATTTATCACCGGGTTTTACAGGCAGAGTTTCGACGGGTTTCTCCATTGTCAGGGACTTGTTGTAGTCCGGGTGTACTCCGCCCTTAAATCCGAAAAAAGGCATCAGAATTTCCCCTTCTCGTATTTCACCAGAAGAACCTTTTTCTCATAGAGCATTTCATCGGCCAGCGGGTCGCTGTAGCCTGTTTCATATATGACCTTCTCAATTCCGGCGTTGCATATCATCTTCGCGCAGATGGAGCAGGGCTTTGTGTTGGTGTAGATCACCGAACCCTTAATGCTTATTCCGTGGTAGGCAGCCTGAATGATGGCGTTCTGCTCGGCATGAAGGCCTCTGCATATCTCATGGCGTTCGCCGGAGGGAACGTTCAGCTTCTCACGCAGACATCCTGTCTGTGCGCAGTGTGCAATTCCGCTGGGCACGCCGTTGTAGCCTGTTGCCAGAATATGGTGGTCTTTAACGATAACTGCGCCCACCTGTCTGCGAAGGCAGGTCGAACGCTGCTTCACCAGATTGGTCATTTCTATGAAATATTCGTCCCATGAGGGTCTTTCGGGTTTGTTCATGTCAGCACCAGCTGTCTTTTGCGAGTTCTTCTATCTTGTCTATGCGCTTCTGGTGGCGGCCGCCCTCAAACTCGGTGGTGAGGAACAGATCGACCATATCAGCCGCCCTTTCGATGGTGGTGATACGTCCGCCCAGAGCCATTATGTTTGCGTTGTTGTGCATGCGGCACATCTTCGCCGTGTAGGTGTCGAAACAGAGTGCACAGCGGATGCCTTTGAATTTGTTTGCGGAGATTGAAATGCCTATCCCCGAACCGCACATTATGATTGCGCAGTCGGCACGGTTTTCAAGAACGGCATGAGCCGCCGCCGCACCATAGTCGGGATAGTCAACAGATGTCTCGGAATCTGTTCCGAGATCCACGACCTCATAGCCTTTGGATGTGAGATAGTTTTTTACTTCGGCCTTAAGACCGAATCCGCCATGGTCGGATGCAAGAGCTACTCTTTTCATTCTGTCCTCTGAATATCCGTTTAAACCCATGACAAAACAGGCAAAAGCATACAGCCTCACCAATCGTCAAAGGAATCAAACAGGAGTTTTATTTTGCCAGATACCTGTCACAAATAACCCTCTGAAACGCACTGTATCAGATTTTACAATATAAGGGAAGCCCCTATTTGAAAAGCCTATGCGTTTCTTGGGATAGCGAGCATCTTCTCAATGCAGGTCACCGCTTTCCTAGCCGTCTCCGCATCGACCTTAACAACGTTGCCCATATTGAGCAGGCAGTCATAAACGTCTTGCAGAGAAGTCTTTTTCATATTTTTACAGGTGAATCCCTCATATGCGAAGAGAAAGGTTTTTTCGGGATTTTCAAGCCTGAGCCTGTAACCCACGCCGGTTTCAGTAGCAATTATAAATTTCTGAGCAGGGCTCTCCTTGCAATAGGAGTATATACCCGATGTGGAGCAGACGTGGTCTGCAATATCCACCACAGAAGGGGGGCACTCGGGGTGCGCCACTACTACTGCGTCGGGGTGCTCACGCTTAAGCTGCTGAATCTCCGGAACCGTTACTCTGTTGTGTATAGGACAGAAGCCGGGATAGAGGATTATCTCTTTATCGGTGAACCTCTGAACGTAGTGTCCGAGGTTTTTGTCCGGAACGAAAAGAATCCTGTCCGCCTGAATGCTCTTGATAACATTCACGGCATTGCCCGAAGTGCAGCAGAGGTCTGACTGCGCTTTAACTTCGGCTGTGGAGTTCACATAGCAGACGGTGACGGCGCCGGGATGCTGAGCTTTGAACTCGGCAAGCTTTTCGCCTGTTATCATGTCCGCCATGGGGCATCCGGCATCCATGCGGGGCAGAAGGACAGTCTTTTCCGGTGCGAGCATGCTGGCTGTTTCGGCCATGAAATGCACGCCGCAGAAAACAATGACCTTGTTGGTGGTTTTTGCCGCCTCAATGGAAAGTCCGAGAGAATCTCCGGCTATATCCGCAATTTCCTGAATCTCGTCGGGTTGATAATTATGGGCAAGGATAACGGCATCCCGTTCCTTCGCAAGCCTTTTAATTTCCGCTTTCAAGTCCATATCAATCTCCCGATGTTAAGCATATTTTTGAGTAGTTAGTAACCTTACGGTCGCTTCCGTATTCGAAAAACAATGCATTAAACAATATTTTACCCTTCTTTTCAACTTCAAATTTTCTGGGCATGCCCGTCAGAAACCTTTCTATGGGCGCATATTTTTCCATTCCTATGACGGAATTGAGACTGCCGCACATTCCGGTGTCGGTCAGGTACAGCGTGCCTTTGGGGAGCAGACGTTCATCATTGGTCTGCACATGGGTGTGCGTCCCTGTGACAGCCCCCGCCCTTCCGTCGGCATACAGCCCGAAAGCCGCTTTTTCGCTGGTGGCCTCGGCGTGGAAGTCCACGAAAACGAACCCCTCCGCCTCCTCCATTATCCTGTCGAACCTGCGGAAAGGACAGTCGGAAAGCCCCATGAAAACCCTGCCTATGAGGTTTACGCAGGTAAACTTCTCACCGTTCTTCTCAATGGTGATGTATCCCCTGCCCGGCACTCCCTCCGGCATGTTTGCGGGACGGATGAGCCTGTCCATCTTTTTGATGGCGGACTCTGTCTCCTTGTTGTCCCAGACATGGTTTCCGGTGGTGAAGATGTCTATCTCATATTTGAGCAGTTCCTCATAGACAATATAGGAAATGCCGAATCCTCCGGAAGAGTTTTCGGCATTAGCTATGATAATATCAGGTTTATATTCAGCACGGACAGCCGGCAGAAAGGTCTGTACGGCCTTCCTGCCTGTGCGTCCTATTATGTCTCCGATGTGGAGGATTCTCACTTTGCGTAACCGACCGCTCTGGACTCACGGATAACGGTGACTTTGATCTGTCCCGGATATGTGAGTTCGTCTTCGATCTGCTTGGAGATATCTTTTGAAAGGGTGACGAGTCTTTCGTCGTTCACTCTTTCGGGTTCAACGATGATTCTGACCTCACGTCCGGCCTGAATAGCGTAGGATTTGCTTACGCCGTCAAAACCGCTGGCGATGGTCTCAAGGTTCTCAAGACGCTTGATGTAGCTCTCAAGAACTTCACGTCTGGCACCGGGGCGTGATGCGGAGATTGCGTCGGCCGCCTGAACCAGAACAGCCTCGATACACTTGAACTCCTCTTCGCCGTGGTGAGATGCGATTGCGTTGATGACTCTCCAGTCCTCTTTGTGCTTCTTGGCAACTTCAACACCGATCTGGGTGTGTGAGCCTTCAGCCTCATAGTCGATGGCTTTACCGATGTCGTGGAGAAGTCCCGCACGCTTGGCAACCTTTTCGTTGAGACCGAGTTCAGCCGCCATAAGACCTGTTATCTTGGCAACCTCTATTGAGTGACCGAGAACGTTCTGACCGTAGGAAGTTCTGTATTTCAGCCTGCCCAGCAGTCTGGTGATGTCCTTGCTTACGTTGTGGAGACCGAGGTTGAACAGTGCTTCCTCGCCCACTTCAAGAACGTGTTTCTCAAGTTCCTCTTTCGCTTTGTTGTAGATCTCCTCGATTCTGGCGGGGTGGATACGTCCGTCAGACACGAGCCTTTCCAGAGTCATCTTTGCGATCTCTCTGCGGAAGGGGTCGTAGGAGGAGAGGATAACCGCTTCGGGCGTATCGTCAACGATTATGTCAACGCCTGTAACGCTTTCAAACGTGCGGATGTTACGTCCTTCACGTCCGATGATGCGGCCTTTCATCTCGTCTGAGGGCAGGGCCACAACCGTAACGGTGATCTCCGAAATATATTCGGGTGCGCAGCGCTGAATTGCTGTGGAGATGATGCTTCTTGCCTTTTTGTCGGCCTCGGCTTTCGTCTCCTCTTCCAGCTCACGCAGTGTTCTTGCGGCTTCCAGCTTAGCATCGTCCACCATCTGGGCAACGAGCATCTGCTTGGCCTCTTCGCTGGTCATGTTGGCTATCTTCTCTGTTTCGAAGATAATGTTCTGCTTCATCTCGTTGATGCGCTCTTTCGTCGCCTCTATCTCTTTCAGACGCTTGTCGTATTCAGCATCCTTCTGAGCCAGAGACTCCTCTTTCTTCTCAAGGGATTCCATCTTTTTGTCAACCGCCTCTTCCTTCTGGATGATGCGTTTCTCCTGAGCTTTCAGGTCGTTGCGTTTCTCACGCACTTCTCTTTCAATCTCAGCCTTTCCCTTGTTAACGATATCTTTTGCTTCGAGCTTCGACTCCTTAACGATGTCGTCGCTCTCTCTTTTTGCTTTGCTGATAATATCTTCAGCGGTTTTGTTCAGTTTCAGGTTTTCTGCGTCGTTTCTTTTTTTCTGCCAGAACATTCCAAGGAATGCTCCGATAACAGCTCCGGCAACTACCAGAAGGTAATAAACTATACCCATTAGCTGTTCCTCCTATATGTATTCTTTTCGGTGACAAGCACATCGCACGGAATGTCGTGCGGCTCGGCGTCAATGGCGTCAAATATCTGACACTCGAATGCCAGCCCCACGGCAAGGCGAATCGTGCCCGCCCCAAGGAGCCTGTCGTAGTAGCCCTTGCCCCAGCCGACCCTGTTCAGCCGCCTGTCAAAGGCGACCCCGGGAACTGCGGCAACGTCTATAAAGTCATAATCAGCGCATTCGGCAGGCTCTGAAATTCCGTATGCGCCGCAGATAAGGCTGTTTTCACCTTTATAAAGCCCAAGCTCTATACCGCCCCCTCGGATCCGGGGCAGATAAACCGCCTTGTTCATGCCGTTTAAGGCATTAATGATCTTCGCCGTACCGACCTCGTTTTTAAAATCGGCATAAAGAAGAAAACTTTCAAATTCCGAGAACTCCGCCAGAAACCGCTCCGCAATCTTCAAGGAAGCCACTTCTGCATATTCGGGGTCAAGCTGCTGTCTGCGGAAAATAGCCTCACTTCTCGCTTTTGCTTTTTCCATAGTCTTTGACTCCCAGATGGAGTTTTTTCAGCCGTTCAGCTATTTTGCTTTCAAATCCCGCATCGGAAGGGGAATAGAAAACCTTTTCCGATGCTCCGTATTCCTGTTTAACAAACCCGCCGAAATCAAATGGATACATATACCCCTGACCGTTGGTTCTCAGAGGTTCGGGAACAGCCGGCGTGTTCTCCTCCAGATACTTTTTCACCGCCCACATGGAGTTATAGCTGCGGTTGCTCTTGGGGCATCCCGCCAGAAACGTCACCACATGTGCGAGGATTATATCCCCTTCGGGTCTGCCCACCGCCATGAAGTTTTCATAGGCCGCATGAGCAAACGTTACAGCATCGGGGTATGCGTTGCCGATATCCTCCGATGCGCTGATGAGCAGTCTGCGGAAGATGGCCTCCGGCTCCATGCCGCTTCGAAGGAGCGAAAACGCCCAGAGAAGCGCAGAGTCGGGGTCGGTTCCCCTTATGCTCTTGATCATCGCCGAGAGCATGTTGTAGTGCTCGTCGGTATTATATCTTCCGGATGCTGTGTGTTCCGCCGCCTGCTTAACATTCAGATGCAGGTCGTCGCCCACAAACTTTCCGCCCACTGCGGACAGCTCCAGAAGGCTATAAAAACGTCGTCCGTCACCGTCTGATGCCTGAACAAGCCTGTCAAAATCCTCATCGGATATGACGACATCGACGGCATTATACCGCTTTTTGAAATACACACATGCCTTTGCGAACATAAGCGCAAAGTCCTCATGGTTAAGTCTTTGCAGTTCAAAAACAAAACTGCGCGACCTCAGAGGGTGTATAAGACTGTGATAGGGGTTTTCTGTGGAAGCTCCGATAAGCTTGGCTTTGCCGGAATCTATAAGGTTGAGCAGAAGCACCTGCTGAGATTTGTTGAACCTGTGCAGTTCATCCACAAACACCAGCATGGTTCCCTGTGTTCCCGCAGACTCCATAACCTGCTTGATTTCCGACGCACCCGCCGTGGCTGCGTGGAGACTGACAAACGGCATCTGAAGATAGTTCCCGATTATTTCGGCCAAGGTGGTCTTGCCTGTTCCGGGCGGCCCGATGAGTATCACCGAGTCGAACCCGCCGCTTTCTGCCATCTTTCGAAATACGGAATCTGTACCCAACAGATGTTTCTGTCCGGCTATATCGTCAAAGACCTTAGGTCTTAACTCTTCCAGTATTCTCATTTATATAAAAACCCCTAACGGGCGGTTAAACGTACTTAATATCTATATTAGCACATTGCATGAAATGGGCAAGTTTTATATATAAAAGCCCCCGCACATGCCGTAACCATAATCCAATTGTAGCCCTGTTCATCAGGGCGGAGGAATCACGACGCATCAGGCTTCCTGCTACGAGGCAGGCTTGCACACCGCAATCAGTATCATCCCCCTTTTCTGGAGTATTGGCTCCAATTTTCATATGATGCACAAACACAGCAGGGGCATCCTAAGTAAACAACTTTAAAAAAATCCACCCCGAATCTCTGGAACTCTGTCTCCCCCTTTTACAAAGGGGGACTAAGGGGGATTTACATTCTCTTACTGTCAACATTTGAGACTGCCGCGTAGTTACACTCCTCGCAGAGACGGATAGTTGTCTTTGCGAGGGCTTAAGCCCGAAGCAATCTTAACTCTATAAAAAATCCGGGCCAGCCGGAAAGGAGGTTTGGATTCCCTTTTACTTGTCCGACTTCCTCAGCAGATCGTCCAGAATGGCGTCCGCCGCCTCGGCGGCCTCTTTCAAATCGAGATACTGCGCAGAGATGGTCAGAGCCGCCATCACCGCAAGCTTCTGAGTGTCAAGAACATTTATCTTGCTTTTGATCTCATTCATGCGGTTCTGGAGCATTTCGGTAACTCTATCGACAAACTCTTTGTCCCTGTCTGTCACCAGAGGGTACTGCAGGCCGTTAATGTTTACCTTATGCTCGTAGACGGGCACTTTCTGCACCTCGATAGGTTTATAATCTGCCGATGAGATTTTCGATACGCTCTTTAACAGCCTCTCTCTGCTCCGTCAGCAGACGGTTATCCTCTTTCAGCCGGATATTTTCCGTCTCAAGAAGGGAACTTCTGTCCTTTTCCTTCTTAAGTTCCGAAACAAGATTATCTATTCTATTGCTCAAAATATCCAGTTTTTCAAGAAGTTCCATGACCATTAATTACAATATTTATACACAGTTGTCAATAAATTAGAATAGAACGAACCTGAACAGATTTTTGTAGACCTTGAGGCTAAGCGATGCTAAAATTCAACCATGAGAAACATATTATACCTTATCCTAATTATAGTGACAGTGGCTGTTGCCGTGTCATACTCGGTCAATTTTTACAACGGAAAAGGCATTACGGAACTGCCCGTTCAGATATCCGAAACGCCCAAGCCTGAAAAACCCGCATATCAGATGCCCGGTTCGGATGTCAGCCTTCTGCCGGAAGAGCCCGACATGGCCAACACCGACGTATATTCACGGGTGAACGAGTTTGAAAAATCCATCAACACGAAACTGTCCATAATAGCACGCTCATCCAACAACAAAGAGGTTATAGCCCGCATCGACCAGCTGAGCAAACAGCTTGAAACTGATGTGACCCTTGTTCTGGCGGCTGTGAACAAAAAGGAGCAGTGGTATAGGAACGAGTTTTATCAGGTGCTGGCCGGACTTCTTGCGGTGTTCGTTCTGTTCACCACAATAATGCTGATGGGATATGTCAGCCTGAAAAAATTCATCGCCCAAAGCCTCATAATCGGCAAGGCAAAAGCCGATTCCGAACCCCAGAGCGACTCAGCCGACAGCCCCATCCTTGAAGCTGTCAGCGCAGTTGCCGCAAAACTTGCAGTTAAGATAAACGAAAATAAATACCTTTTCGAAGCCGACAAGGCGGTAAGGCTCACCGCCGTTCAGAAGACCACCCTCTCCGAGATCACCGACGAGATACTTTTTCTGGACAAGGCCGGATGCAAAATGTCCTCCGAAGAGCTTTATCTGCTGGGCGTTGAAAGGCTGAACGAAAAGAACTACACCGAAGCGACAGCCCTTTTCGAGCACATCAAAAGGGACGAGCCGGATTTTGCCGCCGCATGGTATATGGTAGGCTACATAGCCTATCTGAACAAAAAGTTCGAAGCCGCAGCGGACAACCTCGCCACTGCATGCGGCATAGAGCCGGAGAACGACACATATCAGTCCACCTACGGAAGCACATGTCTTAAACTGAAAAGATACCTTGAGGCATCCACAGCCCTTGAAAAGGCAGTTTCACTGAAACCCGACGATGCCGCAGTGTGGAACAACCTTGCCCACGCCTACGTTGTCGCAGGGGACACAGACAAGGCCGCAGAAGCTTTCCGGAAGGCAACTGAGCTGAAACCGGATTTCCACGAGGCTCTGCACAACCTCGGACTGACATTAAGCATTCTGAACAAATATGAAGAGGCTCTGGCGGCTTTTGAAAGAGCCATCTACGTTAAGCCTGATAAACACGAATCCATGTACAACGCCGCTTGCCTGTATGCTCTTCTGGGCAAACGTGAGGGCGCACTGAAAAACCTTAAAAAAGCCATCGAGCTTTCAGCGGAATATGCGAAGAAGGCCAAAACCGACAAGGATTTTGAAAGTTTTGCCAACGATGCCGAGTTTAAGGCAATAGTGGGATAGAGCATTGCCATACTGAGATTCTTCGCTGCGCTCAGAATGACGGATTTATTTAGCAAACGTCATCCTGAGGCTAAAGCCGAAGGATCTCTGAAGCTTTTCACTTTAACCACACCGGAGTAATCAATGCAGTGGGACAAACTGCTCAACTGTGACAGACTGAACGAAGCACCGAAACCTTTTGATGAGGCAAGAAATCCGTTCAGCATAGATTTCGACCGCATCATCTTCTCGGACTCTTTCCGCAGGCTGGACAGAAAGACGCAGGTTCACCCCATGCGCAGTAACGACAACGTTCACTCACGCCTTCCCCACAGTCTGGAGGTTTCCTGCGTCGGCAGAAGCCTCGGAACTCTGGTTGGCGCACGCATAGAAAAACTCCCCGAACACATGAACCCCGACCGCATCGGGCAGATAGTTCAGGCGGCATGTCTCGCCCACGACATCGGCAACCCGCCGTTCGGACACATGGGCGAAACGATCATCAGCGAATGGTTCACCACCAACGGCACCAAATATTTCGAGTCACTTTCAGAGTCACAGAAAACCGACTTCACCGCTTTCGAAGGCAACGCACAGGCTCTGCGCATTATGACCCGTCTTGCCATGTATAAAAACGACGGCGGACTGCGCCCCACCTATGCAGTGATAGCGGCCATGATGAAGTATCCGTGGGTGAAATATAACGATGACCTTAAAAAATACTGCGCATTCAGAAGCGAAAGCAGGATCCTTGAAGATATCGCACAGAAAACAGGACTGGCGGGAGAAGACGGAGTATACAGCCGCCACCCGCTGGCATATCTTTCCGAAGCGGCGGACGACATATGCTACAGTATCATAGACCTTGAGGATGCCTATGAAATGGGTATTCTGAGATATGAAGAGGTTAAAAACCTCATGAACGGCATCTGCGGCGCAGCAGAAGAAAAACTGTCGGGCAAAACACCCAAAGAGGCCATAGCTTACCTGCGGGCAATAGCCATAAACAAATGCGTCGGGGCTGTGGTGGACGAGTTTTTCGAAAACTACGGCGCAATAATGGACGGAAGCCTCGGAAAATATAACCTTCCTGAAAATTCAGTGTTTGCAGAACCTATTAAACGCATAAAAGACCTTAGCAGTGAGGTGATATACCAGAACAGCAGAAAGCTGATGCTTGAGGTTGGCGCATACAACGTTATGAGCATACTGCTGGAGACCTTCTGCGAGGCTGTATACGACCATGTTTCAGAGGGTAAATCCAAAGACCGAACAAATCACATTATAAAGATAATGGGCGACAGCGCACCAGCCGAAAGCGAAGGCATGTACGAGGCCCTGCACAAGGTCACTGACTATATTTCGGGAATGACTGATAATTACGCCACTGAAATGGCGAGACAGATTTCGGGGATATAAAATAACACCAAGAACGTCTTCGCGAGGAGTGTAACGACGAAGCGATCTTCTATGATTGCTATACGTGGAAGACTGCCGCGCTACGCTCGCAGTGACAAATACGTTGTCACCGCACCCAAACATCCTTAAAATACTTTTCAAACAGCTCCACAGCCGCCGACCTGTCGAAAATCTCAGGTTTATATGACTTATCAAGCATACGAACGTCCCTGAGCGTCTGCACAAACAGCGGGGCATCGCCGACATGTTCGGCAACCGAAGCAACATCAGCCTCGGAGGGCATTTTCCAGATGGTATGGCGAATCTCGAAAGGCACACCCGATGTTTTCAGAACATCCAAAGTCCTGAAAAACGAATCAAGTTTATGGTTAGTGCGCACGATGGCTTTCAGGTCGACATCGTTGAACGCCTTCAGGTCAACGGCCACATAGTCAACGAGACCTGCCGACAGAACCTTTTTGAGCCTGTTGGGCAGAAAGCCGTTGGTGTCTAATTTGACAGCAAGTCCCATATCAACGATGCCCTTTAGAAAGCCCGCGATATCGTCAGCCAAAAGAGGCTCGCCGCCGGTGAGGGCGACGGCCTCAATGTCTTTGCCTTTCAGATAGTCCAGAAAATCGGGCAGTCTGTTCGACCCTTTTCTGCCCGCAACCAGTGCGGGGTTGTGGCAATATCTGCATCTCAGGTTGCACCCGTGGGTAAAGGCTATGGATGAGATCTTTCCGGGATACTCCATGAGGCTCACATGCTGATAGTCTGCCAGAAAAAAGTCTTCAACTGCCATTACTTAACCTGAAAGGTCTCTCTGTGTTCAAATTCTTCCTTTTTGCCTTCGTTCCATTGTTTAACGGGGCTGTGGTAGCCCACCACACGGCTGTAAACATCACAGGGAGTTCCTTTGACATTTTCCAGTTCCGCTTGCAGTTCCTGAAGTTTTTCTTTTTTATCCATTAGATACCTCCTGTTCTATTTCCGCTTTTATCCGCTCGATCTGGCGGTTTATCTCATGTTTTTTGTCCTCTTCGCAGAGGGGGCATTCCCTGTGTTCGCCTTTGATGTAGCCATGGACAGGGCACACTGAGAATGTCGGGGTTATTGTGATATAGGGCATCGCATAGGTGCTTGTGATGTTCTCCAGCAGTTTAGCCACGGTTTCGGGGTTGTCCACAGCCTCGCCGAGGAAGACATGGAAAACTGTTCCGCCGGTGTATAGCGGCTGCAGTTTATCCTGATGTGACATCGCCTTGAACAGGTCACGGGTCTGTTCCACCGGAATCTGTGTTGAGTTGGTGTAGTAGGGTCTCTCCGCCGAACCGGAAGTCACGATACCGTCGAAGTCGGAAACATCCTTTTTGGCAAGGCGGTATGATGTTCCTTCGGCGGGCGTTGCCTCAAGGTTATAGAGCATGTCGTCTTCGTTCTGGAAATCTGCCAGTTTGTCCCGCATGAAGTTCAGCACTTTGACTGAGAACTCAAGCCCCTGCTCGTGCATTATGTCCACACCGAGGAAGTTCAGCAGGCACTCGTTCATTCCGATTATGCCTATGGTGTTGAAATGGTTTTTCCAGTACTGACCGTGCTGTGCGTAAATATCGGACAGATAGTGTTTCGAGTAGGGATAAAGCCCGTTGGCGGTGAGCTTTTCCAGTGATTTTCTTTTGATTCGAAGCCCCTCTCTGGCCAACTCCATCAGCTTTGACAGCCTGTCGAAAAATTCCGCCTCATTTCCTGCAGTAAAGCCCAGTCTGGGCAGGTTTATGGTAACAACGCCTATAGAACCTGTCAGCGGGTTCGCACCGAACAGACCGCCGCCCCGTTTGCGAAGCTCACGGTTGTCCAGTCTCAGACGACAGCACATACTGCGTGCATCATCGGGGCTCATGTCGCTGTTGACGAAGTTTGCGAAATAGGGAGTGCCGTATTTAGCGGTTATCTTCATCAGGTCGGTGACTATGGGGTGGTTCCAGTCGAAATTCTTGTCAACGTTGTAGGTGGGGATGGGGAAGGTAAACACCCTGCCCTTTGCGTCCCCCTCCTGCATAACCTCGATAAAGGCTTTGTTGAACAGGAACATCTCCTCCTGAAATTCGCCGTAGGTGCGCTCCTGCGGCATGCCCCCGATAACGACTGCTTCGTCACGGAACGCCTTGGGAACGTACAGATCCATGGTCAGGTTGGTGAAGGGCGTCTGAAAGCCCACACGGGTAGGCACGTTCAGGTTGAAAATGAACTCCTGCATGGCCTGTTTCACTTCCGAATAGGAGAGTTTGTCATAGGCTATGAAGGGAGCAAGGAGGGTGTCGAAGTTTGAGAACGCCTGTGCACCCGCCGCCTCGCCTTGCAAAGTGTAAAAAAAGTTTACAATCTGACCAAGAGCAGAGCGGAAATGTTTGGGCGGTCTGCTCTCAACTTTTCCAGTCACGCCGCCGAAACCACGGGTCAGAAGATCTTTCAGATCCCACCCGCAGCAGTAGACAGCCAGAAGACCAAGGTCGTGGATGTGATATTCGCCGTTGACGTGAGCTTCCTGAACGTTCTGGGGATATATTTTGTTCAGCCAGTATTTGGCGGTTATCTTTGATGAGATATAGTTGTTCAGGCCTTGCAGGGCATAGGTTGTGTTGCTGTTTTCGTTCACCCGCCAGTCGCTGCCGCCCAGATACTCCTCCACTATGGATTCCAGACCGCCGAACGCTTCCTTCAGGTCACGCATCTCCGATCTCTGTTTTCTGTAGATGATGTATGCTTTTGCGGTTTTGGCGTGTCCGGACTCGATGAGAACCTTCTCAACCTCGTCCTGAATCTCTTCAACGGACACAGCTCCGTAATGGCCGTATTTGTCGGTTATGCGTCTGCAAACCTTGATGGACAATGCCGACGCTATGTTTCTGTCGGTTCCGCCCACCGCCTTTGCGGCCTTGTAGATTGCGTTGGCTATTCGCTCCGCATCGAACGGAACAAAGCGGCCGTCACGCTTGCTGACCTTCTCTATCATGTTTCCTCCTTTGGGCACAACTGGAGGACATGACAATTAGACTATGAAAAGTATGATTGAAATTAATGGAATGACGCAAGATCATCCATCCCTCCGCTGGTTACTTCGGGGCAGGTATCCTGACTCTCCATCAACCTACTCTCTCCGTCTTCCCGCTTTAAGGCAGTGACTTCATTGGAGATTTCGTCCGGATTACAGTTGCGGGGGCAGTGCCGGAGTTTAACCGGACTTCCCTGATTCCCGATAGGCTATTCTGCATAATGGGGCTGAAAAAGTCAACGGAACTTTTAGATAACTTTAACCGTGTCGGCTATCTCATCGAAAAGCCTTTCGGCTGTTTTTGCGGTTCTGAAAACAATGACAGCGGCGGCGGCTATTAAAAAAATAACACTCATGTCGTCACCTCGTTATTTTCGTTTAATCTATAACACGAGTAACATAAAACTTTCCGTAATTTGTCAGATATCGGTTATATTTTAACTCTGAAAAAACTGTTTGCCAATCGGGCTTTTAGGCTATATTAAAGGATATCTTTTGTGGGGAAGGATATACCATCAGACTGCGTCCGCATTTTGCGGGCTCACGGAGGAATATTATGCCCCTTGTCACACGGGAAATGACCCTTTCCGAGATCATCTCCGCCTATCCGGACACCAGAGCCGTTTTCGCATCCAACGGACTGCCACTTGAGCAGACAAACCACCTGTTTCTGACCGCTCTCACTGTGGAATCATTTATGTCGCTTCGCAATATCAACCCCGAAATATTCCTGAAGCTGTTAAACGATACCGCAGAAGCCTCGTCCGAGGTAAAAATCCTTTATACGGACGAAACGCCCGTTGTCCGCACGGATTTTCTGGGCTACGTCGTCTGTCCGTTCAAACACCTTTACAAAGAAGCGTTCGAAAAGAAACTCCACGGACATTACGACAGAACAGGCGAAAAGCTCGTCAGTTTCGTGCCTATGGGCTGCGGAGGCCCCGACCCATACGAATATATCTGGGACACTGAGAACATTGACGAACTGCCTGACGCCATAGCCTCAATAGGCTTCGGCAACTTCTGGCGGAAAGAGTTCAGGGAGCGGTTTCTGGACAACGGAAAGTTCATTGCCGTTGAGCGTCCGCCTCTGCACGACGTTTTCAAAGAGCTTGAAGACCCGCTGAAACAATACACCATCTATTCGGTGTCAGCCTATGTCATCCTTGTCGACCATAAGAAGCTGGGCGATCTGCCCGTGCCGAAAACGTGGCTGGACATCGCAAACCCCATATACAAAGACAACGTGATAATCAGCGGAAGTGACGACGAGATAAACGAAGTTTTCCTGATGCACATATACAAAGACGGGGGCGAGGAGGCACTGAAAAACCTTGCGCCCAACATAAAGGCCACATGGCACGCATCGCAGATGGCAAAAGCCGCCGGAAGCAGCATGGCAGACGGAGCGGCGATATACGTTCTGGCGTGGTTCTTTGCCGACACATGCCCAAACACAGACCACATATCAATCATCTTTCCGGAGGACGGAGCCATGATCAGCCCCATGTATATGATGGTGAAAGCGGACAAGGCTGAGCGCATGAAACCCGTTACGGATTTTATGACCGGAGCCGAGATGGGAGCCATCTCCGCAGGTTCTAAATTCCCGCCGCTTTGCCCTGAAATACCGAACATCCTGCCGGAAGGCACAGGGCTGAAATGGTTCGGATGGGACTTTGTCCGTGAAAACGACATGAAGGTGCTTGCGGAAGAGCTGAACGCCAGACTGGCGAAATACCGCAGGAAATGCGGATCGGTGAACCTGCTGAAACCCAGCCCATCGAAAAAGGGATTTAAAAGGATGATGGTGAAGGGGTAATTGACACTGCTCAATATGGAAGACTGCCGCGTCAGCCTTAAGGCTTCCTCGCAGAGACGTCTTTGCGAGCAAAGCGAAGCAACCTTCCAAGTCTGCATTGAGATAATTGGCTAATATGAGGAAAACAAATGAAACTGGTAACAGTGGCCGGCCCGCCGTCTGCGGGAAAAACGGCCGTAATAATAAAAACTGCGGTTCATCTTAAAAAAACTTTTGCAAAGATAGGGGTGGTGAAGTTCGACTGCCTCTCAACATCCGACCACCTGCATTATGCAAAGGCGGGTATCTCAGTTGTGACAGGGCTTTCGGGCAACCTCTGCCCCGACCACTATTTCGTCAGCAACATCGATGACTGCCTTCAGTGGGCAAAGAAAAAGGGGTTCGACATGCTCATCAGTGAGAGCGCAGGCCTCTGCAACAGGTGCAGCCCACACATAAAGGAGATACCTGCGGTATGCGTCATAGACTGTCTGGCGGGGGCTGAAACCCCGAAAAAGATAGGCCCCATGCTCCGCTATGCCGACACCGTTGCGGTCACCAAAGGGGACATCGTCTCTCAGGCCGAACGGGAGGTATTTTCGTTCAGGGTACGTCAGGCAAACCCGAAGGCTTCAGTTATATTCGTCAACGGCATCACCGGACAGGGCGCATATGACCTTTCCCATGCCTTCACAAAAGCCAAGGACGTGGAAACCCTTGAGGGTGCGAAACTGCGGTTCTCCGTTCCGGCGGCCATCTGCCCCTATTGCGTTGGCGAAATGACCATCGGAAAGGACCACCAGAAGGGCAACGTTAAAAAGATGATATTCAAAGAGGAAGAGGCCGCAGTATGACAGAGCTTATGAACACACCCTTCGCAGTCATTGCGGAGGAACACCCCTATGCTATGGACTATTTCCGCTCGGTGGGGGTAACGGTGACGGATACAGAGATGACACCCAGAGAGGTTATAGACGCTCTGAACCCCGAAGACCTCGAAGACAAGGGGTTTTCCAGAGAACAGATATCGTCCCATTTCATAGAGTTTCTGAAACAGGCGGCAATGCTGAGAAGCACCGCCGAACGCTCCGTACACTCGGTCACTATTTTGGGCGGCCGTGACAAATCCGGCGAACCGGAAAACTTTGAGCTGACGCTGAAACCCGGCGACATAGTCTGCATAGTAGGCACCACAGGCTCAGGGAAAAGCCGTCTGCTGGCGGATATCGAATGTTTCGCACAGAAGGACACCCCGACGGAACGAACTGTGCTTGTTAACGGAAAGATTCTGGACGGTGAGGACAGGTTCAAGCTGGAGAATAAGCTGGTCGCCCAGCTCTCCCAGAACATGAACTTTGTTGTGGACATGAGCGTGGGCGATTTCATAGCAATGCACGCCGCAAGCAGGATGATACCTGATATCGAATCCACGGTAACGGCTGTCATAGCCTGTGCGAACGAGCTTGCGGGCGAGACCTTCTCTCCCGAAACCGCCCTGACACAACTTTCCGGCGGCCAGTCCCGTGCGCTGATGATAGCCGATACGGCAATGCTCAGCTCATCACCGATTGTTCTGATAGACGAAATAGAAAACGCAGGGGTGGACAGAAAAAAAGCCCTCGAACTGCTGGTCAAAGAAGAAAAAATAGTGCTGATGTCAACCCACGACCCCATTCTGGCTCTGATGGGCAACAGAAGGCTTGCGATACACAATGGCGGTGTAAAACGGATAATAGAAACGGACGAGGAGGAGCTGAAAGGGCTTAAGGTGCTTCAGGAGGTGGACGCAAAACTGATGCGGCTTCGCACAATGCTC
Organism: Seleniivibrio woodruffii; assembly: GCF_004339245.1. Lineage (NCBI taxonomy): Bacteria > Pseudomonadati > Deferribacterota > Deferribacteres > Deferribacterales > Geovibrionaceae > Seleniivibrio > Seleniivibrio woodruffii. The sequence continues at coordinate 1,129,843 of NZ_SMGG01000003.1, read as the reverse complement.
AGGGCGGGTGAAAAAATCTCTTTGGACATGAAGAAATTTTTTGAAATATAATAATATTTTCTGATACAATTCATTATAAAGTATTATACCCCCATTGGAGATGCCGCTTGAAAAAACATATAATCTGCCTGATGCTGATATTTATATGTTTCCACCTGACTGCGCAGGCCGCTGAAAAGCAGAAGATAACACTTCAGCTCAAGTGGACCCATGCGTTTCAGTTCGCAGGGTATTATGCGGCAAAAGAGAAGGGGTTCTACGACCAGGCAGGGCTTGATGTCACCATCAAGGAAGCACAGCCGGAATCCGATGTTATAAGCGAGGTTTTAAGCGGCAGGGCGCAGTTCGGAACGGGAACCAACAGCCTGCTTCTGGCAAGGCAGGCAGACCAGCCGGTAACTGTTCTTGCAGTTATTTTTCAGCACTCCCCCCTTGTAATACTTGCCCTCACCGATGAAAAAAAGGTCAAAACCATCCACGATCTCGTGGGAAAGCGGATCATGTTTGAAAAGCAGTCGGAAGAGCTTATTGCCTATCTCCAGAGAGAGCGCATCTCCCCCAAGGACATCCGTTTCATCCCTCACAGCTTCGACATCCGCGACCTCACAGAGGGGCGGGTTGATGCCATCTCCGCCTATGTTACCAACGAAACCTTCTATCTGGAAAAGGAGAACATACCCTATCAGGTTCTCGACCCCAGAGCATCCGGCATAGATTTTTACGGTGACAACCTGTTTACCTCCGAATACATGATAAAGAACAATCCGGAGGCGGTGGCCGCCTTCCGCAGTGCATCCCTGAAAGGCTGGCACTATGCCATGACCCATAAGGACGAAGTGGCGGATATAATTTTTTCCAGATATTCCTCAAAGCACCCCAAGGATTTCTATCTCCACGAGGCACTGGCAATGGATGACATGCTTAAGCCGGAGCTGGTTGAGATAGGCTATATGAATATCGGACGCTGGCAGCATATCGTCGAAATTTACCAGAGCCTCGGAATGCTGAAACCCGATTTCAGCCTCGACGGTTTCCTCTATGACGAAAAACCGAAGGAGAAGACGGTCTGGTTCAGAACGGTCGGTTTTCCTGCGGCGGCAGTTCTGGTTTTAACCATAAGCATATACCTGATATTCATTTTCCGCCGGATGAAATGGAGAATAGCCAGAGAACAGGAGATAATTGCAAAGCTGAATGAAACTGAGCAGCTGAACAAAAGTCTGCTGGAAAACTCCACAGCGGCAATATACATGCTCAAAGGATCGAAGATAATCCACGGAAACTCGGCCATAGCCGAAATAACCGGATATCAGAAGGACGAACTGCTTGAGATGGAGGAGTTCGAATTCATCCATCCTGATTTTCGTGAAATAGCTAAAGAGCGTACACGCAAAAGGGAGCACGGCGAATACGTCCCCGACAGATATGAGATGAAGATACGCAAGAAGAACGGCGAGACCAGATGAATAGACCATTCCGGCCGAGCCGTGTCCCACAGGGGTGAAATGTGCGTCGTCGGCACTGCCATCGACATCACAGAGAACAGGCAGATGCGGGATGCGCTGAAACTGAGCGAGGAACGGCACAGACTTCTGGCGGACAACAGCCTTGACGTTATCTGGACGATGGACATAAACGGGCGCATGACCTATGTCAGCCCGTCAGTTCAGAAACTCAGAGGCTACTCACCCGAAGAGGTGATGCAGCAGCCCATGGAAAAACTTCTGACACATGACTCGCTGGTGATAGTTCAGGAGGGGCTTAAAATGGCCAGAGAGGCCGTTGAAAAAGGGCTCCCGTATCCGGATTTCAGAGCTGATCTCGAACAGCCCTGCAAGGACGGAACCACTGTCTGGACAGAGACCACAGTCACCGGAATGTATAACGAAAAGAACGAATTTGTGGGGATGCTCGGGGTAACCCGTGACATAACCCAGCGCAAGCATTTCGAATCGAGCATTGCGGAAATGAAAAAATATGACTCCGTTACCGGACTGCCACGCAGAGAATTTTTCACGACCCGGCTTGAAAATGAGATAGAGGCGGCAAAACTGGTCAACGGCTCCGGCGGTCTGCTGGTTGTCGGCCTGGACGGATTTAAGAACATAAACGAGACATTCGGTTTCTCCGCAGGCGATCTTGTTCTCAAAAAGACGGCCGAAAGGCTGAAAGAAGCCAGAGAGGCCGATGTGAGCCGTATCGGCGGCGACGAGTTCGCTGTGCTTCTGGCAAGGGTTTCCTGCGAAGCAAATGCACTGGAAAGAGCAGATAACATAAGAAAAATGTTTGAAGAGCCGTTCTACGTTGAAGGGTATGACCTTTCGCTCACGGTGAGCATAGGCATATCCATATTCCCAGAGCAGGGCACGAACGAGATAGTGCTTCTGAAAAATGCCGAAAACGCACTTGAAACCGCCAAAAGAAACGGCAGAAACAGATGCGAAATATATATTCCCGATGATTTTATCTAGGTTCTAGAGCGTTTAACGAAATTATTAATATTAGTTGTATGCGTAAAACGTCACCCTGATACCTCCATCTACGTCACCCTGAACGGAGTGAAGGGTCTCTGCTCAAACTGAGATGCTTCACTGCGTTCAGCATGACAAATTCAACAACTCGCATGGAATGAAAGTTGGTACGATAAATATTTCGTTAAATGCTCTAGGCTTCGCCGCCCTTTTCGTAGTGCGCCGTAAGCAGTTCCGACGAAAGCTTATATTCCTCAATGATCAGCTTTGCCATCTCCGAGCCTGTGAAACCGCCGGAGTTCTTGACCATGTTCTGGGCATCACCGCAAAGCTCCGAAAGCCTCAGACAGCCCATTGAGGCACTGCTGGACTTCAGCGAATGCACCGAAAGCAGAAGCAGTGACGCGTCCTTCTCCTGCACACCCTTCACCATATCCTTTATATACTTATCGCTGGTCTCGGCATAGGTTACAACGAACTCTTTCAGCAGATCCCTGTTTCCGTCCAGCATGTCCTCCAGACTTCTGAAAGTCTTAACATCGAACGAGGGGATGTCGTCCCTCTGCCGCGCAGGAGTCTCTTTTATAACCGCCGCCAAGGGTTTCAGCCAGCCTGAAATGACCTCCACAGCCTCGTCCTCGTTGAAAGGCTTGCTGAGGTAACCGTCCATTCCCGCCGCAATACATGTGTCCCTGTCGCCCTGCATTGAGTTTGCAGTCATTGCTATGATGGGCATACGGTGAGTCCTTTTCGCACGCTCAATGTTGCGGATGACCTCCGTGGCCTGATATCCGTCCATGACAGGCATAAGGCAGTCCATGAGGATAAGGTCGAAACCGCCCCCCGCAGCCATGTCCACAGCCTGTTTGCCGTTTTCGGCCACCTCAAACTCACATCCCCATATTTTCAGATAGATGGAGATAACCTGTCTGTTTATTTCGTTGTCCTCAGCCACAAGCACCCTGTAGCCGGAGAATATGCCGTCAGATGCAGTCCTTTTCTCCCGTGCCGCTTTGACAGCCCCGCCCTCTTTCGCCTCAGCGATGAGTTTGTCATCTGTGAGCGGTTTGGTGAGGATGGAGAACCGCATATAGTCTATGTTCTCGAACATCAGTCCGGTCTCTGTGCCGTTTTCCAGAAGGATGTAGCGCATGTTGCTGACGTGACAGCTTTTGTGCATCCTGCTGATGTCGGAGTGGAAGAACAGCCCGGCATCGGCTATCACAAGGAATGCGGACGTGTCCCTTGCGGGATAGTCGGTCAGATATCTGCCGCCGTATCTGGCTCCGCATCCGCCCAGACAGCCTATCACCCAGCGTTCCAGAGCTTCCGATTCTATGAGCGTCTGGAAGGTAAGGTCTGAAAGATCTTTTCTGACGGATATTTTTTCCGCATACGGGTCTATGGGCTGGGTGAACCAGAAGGTGCATCCGCCCTCTTCGTTGTTATAAAATCCTATCTCCCCGCCCAGCGAGCAGACGACCGATTTGCAGATTGAAAGCCCCAGTCCGGTTCCGCCGTATTTTCCGGTGGATACCCCCGCCTGAGAAAAAGGCTTGAAAAGCACGGATGCCTTCTCCTCGGGAATGCCTATTCCGGTATCGGTTATCCTGAACAAAAGGAGCGAACTGTCGCTGTCGGTGCTGACACGCAGGGTGATACTGCCTTGTTCGGTGAATTTAAGGGAGTTGCCTATCAGGTTCACCAGAATCTGGCCAAACCACATTCTGTCGGAGATTATGCGCTCCGGCAGTCCGTCCTCAAAATCCGCAACGATATCTATTCCTTTGGTCTGTGCGCTGACAGCCATCATCTGAACGACAGTTTCAACACTCTCCCGAACGTTCACGGCCTCTTTAACAAACTCCATCTTTCCGGCTTCAATCTTGGAAAAGTCCAGAATGTTGTTCACTATCCCCAGAAGCATCCGGCCTGATTTTTTCAGGATCTCCACCTGACCTTTAATCCTGTCGGGGATATCCTGCTTTGTAATTATGTCGGTGATACCTATTATTCCGTTCATCGGCGTGCGTATCTCATGGCTCATATTTGCCAGAAACTCGCTTTTTGCCCTGTTTGCAAGCTCCGCCTCAACCTTTGCGGCTATAAGCTCGTTCGTGCGTTCGTTTATGATATCCATGAACATTCTGGAGGCGAACCACCAGAGTGCCCACAGAACTCCCGCCGCCACTATGTAGGCTATGACGGCGTAGGTCATTACCAGATTGTTGTTATTGGTGAATTTTGAATAGAGAGCCGTTATGTCCTTGCGGATGACGGTATAGCCTGCTGGAACGGCGGAACTGTTCTTAAGCCCCGCATAGTCGTAGAAAGGAAACGACGCCAGATAATATACTCTGCCCTTGTCTATAGTTATTTTGGTCTTGCTTCTTAAAAAGAAATTGTTCTCAGGGTTTTCCTCAAGCTCCTGCTGGATAACGTCCGAAGTTGAGTTCTCAAGCAGAAAACCGTTTACAGGCCTGCTCTCTGCAACCCTTTTGACATACTGCGCCTGCCACATGGTCCTTTGCAGTTTATCGGTTGAAAGATATACCGCCAGATCCACCGAAAGGGAGTCCTTGAGTGTTTTAAGAATGGTGTCGAACGATGCGCAGACCTCAAGGGATCCTATATGTATCTGAGTGCCGTCCGAAGCGGAATAGTAAAAGGGTATGACCCCTCTTATCCCCGCCTCCACACGCCCCACCTCAAACCCTGCCACAGGGGATTTTTCTCTGTTGGCATCCGCAACGGTTATCCTGATTGCGCTGAGGTCGTCGCCGTGGTTTGCGGGTTTGTGCATGCGCAGAAAGGACTTTGCGCCTTTGGAATCGAAGAAGTGTATCTGGGTTATGCCGTACCTGCCCTGAAGCTGGTTCCAGCCGTCTTTGAGATGATCGTACAGAAACTGTCTGTATTCCTGCTCGGACCAGGCGTCATTTGCCTTTGCCGCCATGAGCCCTTTGTAGAAATATTCCTGTGTCTTCGGGTCGGACGCAATGAAGGTTGCAATCTGCTGCATGTAGCCTGCGGAAAAATCCATGCTGGAGATAAACATTTTCTCCGCTGTCTTCGCTTCGTTGCCTATCTCCCTCAGGAGACCCTCTTTTGTAACAAAATAGCTTAGAACAACAAATAGTATGTCAATAACAAACAATAAAAGCAGCGCAACAGCCAGCCACTTTCCCGAAAGATACCTGCCCATTTTTCAAATACCTGTAATTTCAATAAATATTAAATAATAAAACCATCAGATGAATTGATTGTCAACTTCAATAGGGGTTCAATTAAGCGTTTGTGAAATATTCACATACAACAACTAAGTTTAACCGTCAACGGCCGGATTTGAACCCGATGGTTTTTTCGCTTTTGTTTCTCTGCCGAAGATAAGGTAGATGATTATCGCAAGAAAGTTGAACGCTATGACTGCGATAAGCCATACTATCTTGGTTGCGCCATCTTTGAAGTCCGAGCGGATGATGTCCACTATTGTCCAGATGAAAAGAACAGCCGCCGCAAGGGAGATAACTATGAAGCCGAGAGTAACAAGTCCGAACCCTATCATATCAGCACCTCTTCTGGTATTATATGTAAAAATTCATAACTATCAATGCAAAAGAACCACTATAAAAAAACATAAAGATATTTATTGACAAAATGACCGGGCGGTCATATTTTTGACCAATCAGGTTTAAACATATATTTAATCGGAGAGATCGTGAGCCTATTTTGCAAAAAGAAGCAGATAACAGAAGAACTGATGAAACAGGAGATAGTGAACACTGTCCTGTCCATGATAAATTCAGATACATCCATTACAATGGAAGAGGTGGCAAAACGCTCCGGAGTTGCCAAAGGCACTCTCTATAACTATTTTGCCAACAAAGAGGAGCTCTTCCATTATGTCCACGAGACCTTTCTCTGCCCGCTTCGGGATGAAAAGTCCAGAATCTTTTCCGAAGACAAAGACCCCATGGAGGTGCTCTGCGATTTCACAGACTACACCTTCAGATCATACGAAACGGTCAGTAGATATTTCTATTTCATGCAGAAATACAGAACCGTTGAGGAAGACACAAAAGAAACCCGTGAACTGGTTATAAAACCTCTCGCCGCCACCATCAGAAGGGGCATCGAGAAGGGACAGATAATAAACGTAAACCCCCTTATTCTCGCTGAGACCATCTGGGGAACGATAATAGGCACTTTCCGTTCCATCGAGCATGCGGATGCAGGCAGGCCGGACATGGAGAGTATGAAACAGGATGTTATCAGGCTGCTGAAAAGGCTGCTGATAATCGATAAATAATGATTTTTGAGGGAAGAGTGATGAAAAACAAAGTTCTCATCATCGTTGCCGCACTTGCACTGGTTGTTATAGCGGCGGCGTACTGGATGACAAAAAAACCCGCTGCACAGCAGGGAGCAATGGGCGCAATGCCTCCCGCTGAGGTGGCGGTTATCACGGCGACACCTGAAACGGTGTCCGTCAGCAGGGAACTCCCCGGGCGCACATCCGCATATCGTGTGGCACAGATACGCCCGCAGGTTTCAGGCATTATCATCGACAGGATGTTCACCGAGGGCAGCAACGTTAAAGAGGGTCAGCAGCTTTATCAGATAGACCCCGCACCCTATCAGGCGGCATATGACAGCGCAGCCGCAGCTCTGCAAAAGGCAGAGGCCAACATTCTGTCCGTTCAGGCAAAGGCCGAAAGATACGCCGAGCTTGTTAAGGCAGGAGCTGTGAGCAAGCAGGATCACGACGATGCGTCGGCATCCTATGCTCAGGCGAAGGCCGAAGTTGCAGTGGCAAAGGCCGCACTGACACAGGCGAAGATAAACCTTCAGTACACTAAGGTTCTCTCCCCCGTTTCAGGCCGCATAGGCAAATCCTCCGTAACGGAAGGTGCACTGGTGACAGCCAATCAGGCAGACCCGCTGGCAACAGTTCAGCAGCTTGACCGCATATACGTCGACCTGACACAGTCTGCGGAAGAGGTCATGAAACTTAAGAACTCTCTGGGCAGCAAACCTCCCGTTGAGCTTATCTTCGACAGCGGCGACACCTTCAGGCTTCTGGGTCACCTCCAGTTCTCCGACGTAACTGTCGACGAAACCACAGGAATGGTTACCCTGCGTGCGCTGTTTGACAACCCCGAAATGGAGATCCTCCCCGGACTTTTCGTACGTGCGAAACTTGTCCAGTCGAAGGTCGACAACGCAATTCTGATTCCCCAGCAGTCTGTTGTACGCAATGCCGACGGCAGCACAATCGTGTTTAAGGTTGGTAAGGACAATGTCATCAACCCCGCTCCCGTAAAAGTTTCGGCTGTTGTGGGCGACAAGTGGCTCGTTGACAGCGGAATCAGCGCAGGAGACGTTGTCATGGTGGAAGGTCTGATGAAAATTCAGGCCGGAGCAACCGTTAAACCCGTACCCTTTGAGAAAAAATAAGGACTGATTTAGATGTCAAGATTTTTCATAGACCGCCCCGTTTTTGCGTGGGTGATAGCAATAGTAATTATGCTTGGGGGGATTCTGGCAATAGAAACGTTGCCCATAGAACAGTACCCCCGCATAGCTCCGCCTTCGGTGGAGATTCGGGCATACTACCCCGGTGCGTCCGCCGAAGCACTTGAGAACAGCGTTACTCAGGTTATCGAGCAGAAGCTGACCGGTATAGACCATCTGCGTTATTTCTCGTCCGCCAGTGACTCAACAGGTAACGTTACCATAACACTTACCTTCGAGCCGGAGGCCGATCCGGACATTGCGCAGGTTCAGGTTCAGAACAAACTCCAGAGTGCGATGTCGACACTGCCTCAGGAAGTCCAGCAACAGGGTGTAACCGTTGCCAAGGCATCGAAAGGTTTCCTTCTGGTGGCCGGTTTCTACTCTGAAAACGGAAAGATGGACCAGAACGCCATCGGCGACTACATCAACTCTAAAATCGCAGACCCCATAAGCCGTGTTCCCGGTGTCGGTACGCTGACCGTTTTCGGACAGCAGTACGCCATGCGTATATGGGTGGATCCTGCGAAGATGAACAACTATAAACTGACCACATCCGAAGTCACAGCCGCCATAAAGGCGCAGAATGCTGACGTTTCGGCCGGTCAGCTGGGCGGTACCCCCGCTGTTAAAGGTCAGCAGCTCAACGCCACAGTGACCGCTCAGTCAAAACTGAAAACAGTGGCCGACTTTGAAAAGATTCTGGTTAAAGTGAACACCGACGGTTCTCAGGTTCGTCTGAAAGACGTTGCCAAAATAGAACTGGGCGTTCAGAGCTACGACTTCGTGACCCGATACAAAGGCATGCCCGCCTCCGGTATGGCCATAAGCCTTGCCACAGGTGCAAACGCCCTTGAAACGGCAGAACTTGTTAAATCAAAAATAGACGAACTCTCCGCCTACATGCCCGAAGGCATGAAAGTGGTATACCCCTACGACTCGACACCCTTCGTTGAGCTTTCGATCCACGAGGTTGTAAAGACCCTCATCGAAGCCATTATTCTGGTGTTCCTCGTAATGTATCTGTTCCTCCAGAACTTCAGGGCGACACTTATCCCCACCATCGCCGTTCCCGTGGTACTTCTGGGTACCTTTGCGGTTCTCTCGGCGTTCGGGTATACAATCAACACCCTGACCATGTTCGCAATGGTTCTTGCCATCGGTCTTCTGGTGGACGACGCCATTGTCGTTGTTGAAAACGTGGAACGTATCATGAGTGAGGAGGGGCTAAGTCCGAGGGACGCAACCCGGAAATCAATGGATCAGATCACATCCGCTCTGGTGGGTATCGCTCTGGTTCTCTCCGCAGTTTTCGTTCCCATGGCATTCTTCGCAGGTTCAACGGGCGCAATCTACCGCCAGTTCTCCATAACCATTGTTTCGGCGATGGCTCTGTCGGTGCTAGTGGCTCTGGTGCTCACTCCCGCACTCTGTGCAACAATGCTCAAACCTGTTGAAAAAGGCCACAAGGAGACCATGAAGGGCTTCTTCGGCGCATTCAACAAGCTGTTCAACGCAAGCCGTGACATGTATGAGACCAGCGTGGGCTACGTTGCCGCCAGAACAGGACGTTTCCTCCTGCTCTACGGTGTCATAATCGCAGGACTGGTATTCATATTCATGCGCATCCCCACAGCGTTCCTTCCCGATGAGGATCAGGGTATCCTTTTCGTTCAGGTTATGACGCCTCCCGGGTCAACACAGGAAAGAACACTTGAGACCATAAAGAAGGTTGAGCAGTACTTCCTGACAACCGAAAAAGACAACGTAAGCGAGATATTCACCGTTGCAGGCTTCAGCTTCGCCGGACGGGGACAGAACGCCGGTATCGGTTTCGTAAGGCTGAAAGACTGGAAAGAGAGACAGCGACCCGACCAGAAAGCCGCCGCAATCGCAGGCAGGGCAATGGGAGCGATGTATTCAATCAAGGATGCACAGGTATTCGCATTCTTCCCGCCCCCCATCATCGAGCTTGGTAATGCAACGGGCTTCGACCTGCAGCTTCTGGACAGAGGCAACATAGGCCACGAAGGTCTGATGAACGCCAGAAACCAGATGCTGGGAATGGCCTCGCAGGATAAGAGACTTGTGGGCGTTCGTCCCAACGGTCTGTCCGACGTTCCCCAATACAAGGTCGACATAGATCAGGAGAAGGCTTCCGCTCTGGGGCTTTCCATAGCCGACATAAACACCACACTGCAAACCGCATGGGGCTCGGCATATGTTAACGACTTCCTCCACGAAGGACGTATCAAAAAGGTTTATATTCAGGGCGACGCAGCCGCAAGGATGGCTCCCGACGATATAAACAAATGGTACATAAAAAATAATAAAGGCGAGATGGTTCCTTTCTCCTCCTTTGCCACAGCGCACTGGACATTCGGTTCGCCGAAACTGGAAAGATATAACGGCACATCATCTCAGCAGATCATGGGTCAGGCCGCACCCGGAATAAGCTCCGGAGAGGCTATGGCAGTGATGGAAGACCTTGCCAAGAAACTCCCTGCCGGAATAGGCTTTGAGTGGTCGGGACTTTCATACGAAGAGATTCAGGCGGGTTCTCAGACAATGCTTCTCTACTCCCTGTCGCTCCTCGTGGTCTTCCTGTGCCTTGCGGCACTCTATGAGAGCTGGGCTGTTCCCTTTGCGGTAATCCTTATCGTTCCGCTGGGTATCTTCGGAACGGTTGCCGCAACAAAATTCTTCGGAATGTCCAACGACGTGTACTTCCAGGTGGGTATGCTTACCACCATCGGTCTGGCGGCGAAGAACGCAATTCTGATCGTTGAATTCGCCAGTGAACTTTATGACCACGGAACCGACCTTATAGAAGCGGCCATGACTGCGGCAAAACTGAGACTCCGCCCCATCGTGATGACGTCTATGGCGTTCATCCTCGGCGTTACTCCCCTTGCCATAGCCAACGGCGCAGGTTCAGCCAGCCAGAACGCCATCGGTATAGGCGTTATCGGCGGTATGGTTGCCGCAACCTTCCTTGCGATGATATTCGTTCCTCTGTTCTTCATCATGATCAGAGGCAGGTTCGGCAGAAAGATTATCCGTTCGGAGATTGACGATGCTAAATAAGATAATAATCACAGCGGCCGCAGTGACGGTCATGGCCGGATGCGCAACCATGGCTCCTGACTATCAGAGGCCTGACATGCCCGTGAAGGACTCATGGAGCGGTGCGAAAACAGAGATATCCGCCGACAAAAAGGCTTCGGATATCGCATGGAAGGACTATTTCCGCTCGGAGAACATGCAGAAGGTCATTCAGACGGCTCTGGACAACAACAGAGACCTGAGAACAGCCGCACTGAACATTGAGAAGGCAAGAGCGGCCTACAGGATTCAGAAGGCCGACCTGATCCCGTCCGTAAACCTTACGGCAGAGGGTGCCAGAACGGCTGTGCCTGAGAACGCAAGCAGTTCAGGCAGTTCCGTCACAAGTTCATCCTTCTCGGCGAATGTAAACACATCCTACGAGATAGACTTCTTCGGCAAGGTCAGAAGCCTTAACGAAGCGGCTCTGCGTCAGTACATGGCCACGGAAGAGGCCAGAACTGCGGCTCAGATGTCACTCATAGCCGAAACGGCGAATGCATACATCACATATCTGTCGGATGCGAAACTCCTCCAGATATCAAAAGACACCCTGAAAACCCGTCAGGACAGCTATTCGCTGGTGAAAAAAGGGTTCGATGCAGGTGTCAGAACAGAGCTTGACCTTGTGCAGGCAGTGTCCGCCGTTGAAGCGGCGAAGGCCTCCATCCAGCAGTACACCAGAGCGGTGGAACTGGACAAAAACGCCCTGACGCTCCTTGCGGGTGCGGAGATAGACGAATCTCTTCTGAAAGGCGATCTGGACAACGTTGAGTTCGTTAAGGAACTGCCCGTGGGTCTCCCCTCGGACGTACTCCTTAACAGACCTGACGTAAGACAGAGCGAACAGAACCTTATGGCTTACAACGCCAACATAGGTGCGGCCAGAGCGGCCTTCTTCCCCTCCGTCAGCCTCACAGGCTATTTCGGAGTGGCAAGCAGCGAACTTGGCAACCTGTTCTCCTCCGGTTCAGCCTTTGCGTGGAGCTTCTCACCCCAGATAAACCTACCCATATTTGATGCTGGCAGAAACAAGATCACTCTGGAAAACGCAAACAATAACCAGAAAATAGCCGCTGCGGCCTATGAAAAGACCATCCAGACAGCCTTTAAAGAGGTAATGGACGGACTCTCCTCTAAAGCCACATACGGCAAGCAGTTTGACGCACAAAAGGCGCAGACGGCCGCCGCACAGCGTGCATATGAGCTTTCACTTCTCAGATACGAGAAGGGTGTGGACAGCTACCTCGGCGTTCTGGACGCACAGAGGTCGCTCTTCTCCGCACAGCAGGCGCTCATCTCCGTGCGCACGGCGGATCTCTCAAGCCGCATAGCCCTTTACAAGGCTCTGGGCGGCGGACAGAAATAATAAAATCCATCCAAACCTCCCTTTAAAAAAGGGAGGCTTTACTCCCTCCTTTTCCAAAGGAGGGTTGGGGTGGATTTGTAACCATCATAAAAGGGCTTCTCAGGAAGCCCTTTCCTTTTTCCCCTTTACCCCTTTCAAACCCTTTGCTATCATCCCTAAAAACACATAAAGGATCAGCATGAATCTGGTATCAGCAGACTCCATATCGAAAACTCTCGGAGACAAAAAACTCTTTGCCGATATATCGTTCGGACTGGAAGAGGGGCAAAAGACAGCCCTCATCGGAATCAACGGAAGCGGGAAATCCACCCTTCTTAAAATAATAGCCAAGGCCGAACAGCCCGACAGCGGCACGGTTTCATGGAACAGGCAGTGCAGAATAAACTATCTGCCCCAGATGCCTCAGTTTGAAGAGGGCGACACAATACTTGATCACCTTTTCAGAAGCGATTCCGCCCTCGTGAGCCTCGTTAAAGAATATGAAAGCCTCTGCGCATCGCCGGAGGATTCCGACAGCTACAGACAGAAGCTGGACAACGCCATAGCGGAGCTTAACAGGCTTGAGGCGTGGGCATACGAATCAGAGATAAAGTCCATCCTCGGCGAACTGGGCATAAACGACCTCAGCCTGAAAATGGACGCTCTGTCCGGCGGCATGTTGAAAAAGGTCGCTCTGGCTCAGGCTCTCATAGATGAAGGCAACCTGCTCATTCTTGATGAGCCGACAAACCACCTTGACATAGAAACGGTTGAATGGCTCCAGACCTTTCTGAAACGCACAACAAAATCCATATTCATGGTCACCCACGACAGATACTTCCTCGACGAGATATGCAACAATATCATCGAGATAGACCGAGGAACCATATACACCTTCGGCGGCAACTATTCCTATTATCTGGAAAAGAAGACCGAGATGGAACACTCCATCGCCCGTGAGGAGGACAGGGTTCAGAACATTCTCCGCAACGAGCTGAAATGGCTCCGCAGGGGCGCAAAGGCACGGACAACAAAGCAGAAGGCACGCATAGACCGCATATCGGACATGCAGAACAGAGAGGTTCACAAACGCCCCGAAGCCCTTGAGCTTGAGATATCCACCCGCCGGCTCGGCGGTATCATCCTTGAGGTAAAGGAGATCCACAAGAGCTACGAAGGACGGAAGGTCATAAACCCTGTTTCATACGTTTTCGGGCACAAGGAGAAGCTGGGAATAGTCGGTCCCAACGGAGCCGGCAAAAGCACTTTTCTGAAACTGCTGACCGGACAGGAACAGCCGGACGGCGGCGAGGTCGTGACAGGAGTTAACACCTGCTTCGCAGTTTTCGATCAGCACAGCAAAGAGCTTGACTCCGAAAAGCGCATAATCGACATAGTCCGTGACGTTAAGGAGAACATAGTCCTTCCCAACGGAAAATCCATCGGCGCAGGGCAGATGCTTGAAAAATTCCTGTTTCCGTCATACATGCACAGTACCCCCGTCAAAAAACTCTCCGGCGGAGAGAAACGCCGCCTGCATCTGGTCATAATCCTCATGCAGAATCCCAACTTTCTGATACTTGATGAGCCGACAAACGATCTGGACATCAAAACCCTTTCGGTGCTTGAGGACTTTCTGGCAGACTTCGACGGCTGTCTGGCGGTGGTTTCCCACGACAGATGCTTTATGGACAGAGTCACCGACAAGCTGATGGTTTTCGACGGCGAAGGCAGTATAGATATGTTCTACGGCAGTTTTTCCGAGTTTATGGAGGAAAAGTCAGCCCGCAAACAGGAAAAAGAGGTTCGCAAGCCCGAACCGGAACCCGAAAAGGCCAAAACCAAAAAAAAGCTGTCATACGCCGAGAAAAAGGAATTTGATTCCATCGAACAGGACATAGAAGACCTTGAGAATCAGAAAACCGAAGCGGAAAAGGAGCTTCACTCCGGAATAGCAGATTATTCAAAGCTGGCCGACCTACAAAAACTGGTAGATAAGCTTGAAAGTGACATTGCAGAGAAATATAATAGATGGGAATACCTTAGTGCACAAATTGAAGACTAGACAGTTGTATAGTCCTTATATAAAATAATAAATTGTCTTGCAAGACATCGGGTTTAAAAGTAATAATAACCCGATTTACTCCATCATGGGGGGCTGAAAGATGGAATTGTCCACAATAATTGGTATGGTAGTAGCTATTGTAGCTCTCGGGGTCGGATTTGTAATGAAGGGCGTTGCGCTTCATGCACTGGTGGTTCCCGCAGCCTATCTTATCATCTTCGGAGGAACAGCCGCTGCGATCTTAAACGCATTTCCTCTCAGAGACCTGAAAGCCTTTCCAAAACTTATGGGAAAGATCTTCAAAGGTCAGAAGCTGATGGGTGAAGAAGAGGTCATCGAGCTGTTCTGCCACTACGCCTCCATAGCCAGACGGGACGGGCTGCTGGCACTGGAACCCCATGCCGCCGACATGAAAGATCCTTTTATCAAAAAAGGACTTATGATGATAATCGACGGTCGTGAGCCCGACTTTGTTGAAACGGTTCTCGATCAGGATATACACCTTATGGAGGAACGCCACCACGGGTTCGCATTCATCTTCTCACAGGCGGGCGGCTACGCTCCCACACTGGGCGTTCTCGGTGCGGTGGTGGGTCTTATTGCGGCTCTTGGAAACCTGAGCGATATTGAAAAACTCGGTCACTCAATTGCGGCGGCGTTCATCGCAACCCTGCTGGGTATCTTTGTGGGATACGTTCTCTGCCACCCATTCTGTAACAAGCTTAAAAGAATGTCGCACCACGAAGCGGAGATCAAAAAAATAGTTTTTGCCGGAATCATGTCGCTTCAGGCGGGCGACTCTGTCAGCACCATGGAGGACAAACTCTCGGTTTTCCTTCAGGCGCATGAAAGAAAGATAAAAGAAGATTAATCATGGCTAAGAAAAAACGCTGTCCGAAGCATGAGGAACACGTCGACGAAACCTGGCTGATACCCTATGCCGACCTTCTGACTCTCCTTCTCGCTCTGTTCATCGTTCTTTTCGCCACCAGCCAGACAGACAAGCAGAAACTGATGGAAATGAGCAAAGTGTTCAGCATCATCTTCACATCGCAGAAAGGCGTCATGGGCGATGCATCCATCCAGCCTTCAAACCAGAAACACTCCACTGATAACAACGAAAAAACCAGCGATCAGGGAGAGGCTTCCAGACAGCTCATTCCACCCACTCAGGGCGAAATGGCAAACATGCAGAAAAAGCTGAACCAGTATATCACAATGCAGAACCTGCCCGGCTACATGGTCACCTCTATGACCGATGAAGGGCTTATGATAACCATTAAAGACATTGCCCTGTTCCCTTCGGGCAGTTCCGAACTTCTGCCGGAAGCTCAGAAAATAGCCTATGACCTGTCCATTATGTTTGAAAAATCTCAGGAGAAGGTTCAGATAGCAGGCCACACTGACGACAAACCGTCGGAAGGTTCGACATATTCCTCAAACTGGGAGCTTTCATCCGCCAGAGCCATCAGCTTCATGAAAGAAATTCTGAAAAACCCCAGTCTGAACCCTGAAAGGTTCAGCGCAGTATCCTACGGTCAATATCAGCCTATAGTACCCAACATCACCGATGCCGACAGAGAGCGTAACCGCAGGGTTGAGATTCTCATACGCAAACCCGCCCAGTAACGCATAATCCGTTGCAAAGATAAACTTTTTACGCCATAATCCATAAAACTCAGACCTGAGAGGTTGAAATGCACGGTTCTGCCGAAGTCGCCGCACCGCTCTTTCTGTCCATTGGCGTACTCCTGCTTTTCGCATGGGGATTCGGCGAGCTTGCCCGCAGATTCAACCAGCCCGCAGTTCTTGGCGAAATAATCGCCGGTCTTATACTCGGCCCCACAGTTTTCGGATATCTCTCACCTGATATGCTCCACTGGCTGTTCCCCGCAGAGGGACACACAGCCTCAATGATAGAGGGAATTACCTCTGTATCCATCGCACTCTTCCTGCTTGTTGCCGGAATGGAGGTTGAGTTTTCCGCAATCATCAAGGCAAGACGCATCGCCGCCATAACAGGCATCGGCGGTCTGCTTGTTCCCTTCGGCCTCGGCTTTGCGGGCGCATATGCCTTCCCTGAGCAGTTCGGAGCCACCGAAGGCCACTACAACGCCATTTTTGCCCTGTTCATAGCCACAGCCATGTCCATTTCCGCTCTGCCTGTCATAGCCAGAACACTTATGGATCTGAACCTGTACCGCAGCGAACTGGGAATGATAACCATTGCCGCCGCAGTTCTTAACGACCTTATAGGCTGGCTTGTGTTCGCCGTGATCCTCGCTCTTTTCGGCATAGGACACACAGGCGCATCCGGAATAGCCGCCACACTTATAATGACAATCGCCTTCTCCGTGGTGATGCTCACCGTGGGCAGAAGACTCATAGATAAAGGACTCACATGGGTTCAGGCATATCTCAGCTGGCCTGCGGGCACTCTGGGTTTCGTTCTGGTGGTCACCTTTCTCAGTGCCGCCGCCGCAGAAGCTATAGGAATCCATGCCATCTTCGGCTCGTTTCTGGCAGGTGTTGCACTGGGCGACAGCAAACATCTGTCCGAACATACAAGAAAAACCATCACCCAACTGGTATCCTTCGTTTTCGCCCCCCTCTTCTTCGCCAGTATCGGCCTTAAGGTCAACATAACAGCCAACTTCGACCTGATGCTGACCATTATCATCATAGCAATAGCATTTGCGGGCAAAATTCTGGGAAGCGGAATAACCGCCAGACTCAGCGGAATGTCCAACAGGGAATCAGTGGCCATCGGTGTTGCTCTGAACGCAAGGGGCGCAATGGAGATCATCCTCGCATTGCTTGCTCTGCAAATGGGAATCATCAACGAAAGACTTTTTGTTTCACTGCTGGTAATGGCTCTGGCTACATCGCTTTTCTGCGGACCAGTGGTCAAGAGGGTGCTGAACCTGAAGCCCGGCAAACTCTTTGTATCCTATCTTTCAGATAAATATTTCCTGAGCAGCATCACATCCAGAACCCCCTTTGAGGTGATAGGCGAGATGAGCGGTCTGTTCGCCAGAACGGGACTTGATATCGAGATGATAAAAGAGACGCTGATAGAAAGGGAAAAGCTGATGCCCACAGGACTTTCGAACGGTGTCGCTGTGCCCCATGCGAGAATAAAGGGGCTGAAACAGCCACTGATAGCGGTGGGGATATCCAAGGGCGGCATAAACTTCGATTCGTCCGACGGGACACCCGCACACATTATTCTGACCATTCTTGTGCCGGAAAACGGAAACGAACTGCTTCTGAACCTTTTTGCCGAAATAGCTAAAACGTTCAACCAGCCCGACGCATCGTCACTGCTGGTGGATTCAAAAAACTTCGCCCAGTTCCTCTCCAGCCTGAAAGTTCTGACAGAGAACGTCAGAACGCATTAATATATTCTTCATATCCTTTCGCCCGCAGAACACAGGCAGGACAATCCCCGCAGCCGTATCCCCATGCGTGTCTCACGCTTCTGTCGCCGTTGTAGCAGGTGTGGCTGTCCTCAAGAACAATATCCAGCACCCCGCAATCCTCTGCCAGTTTAAACGTCTGCGCCTTGTTCAGATACATCAGCGGAGTATGGATCACAAGCTCCGTTTCGCTCCCCAGATTCAGCGCATTCTCCATTGCATCGGTGAACACTTTGCGGCAGTCCGGATAGCCCGAAAAATCGGTCTCGCATACGCCCGTCACCAGATGGTCACAGTTCTTAAGCTGTGCATAGGCATGTGCGAGGGTCAGAAACAGCGCATTGCGGTTGGGAACGTATGAGGCGGGCAGATTTTTAAGTCTGGGATGGCGTTCGGTGACATCCGCACCCTTTGTGGTCAGTGCGGAATCCACAAGACCTGCAAAGAATGATATATCCACGTTTTTAAAGCTGACGCCCGTCTTAGCGGCAATCTTTTCCGCCTGAACAAGCTCTATCGAATGGTTCTGGCCGTAGCCGAACGATATTGTGTGTACCTTTTCAAACTTTTTCAAAGCCCAGCCCAGACAGGTTGTGCTGTCCTGTCCGCCGGAAAATACCACCAGTGCGGCGTTGTTAGTTTCCATCTTTCCCCCGGAATGCTCTGTAGTCGCCGCCCTTCACCTCTTTCATTCCGAAAAAGTGGCCACGGCCGAAATATACGAATGCCGATACGGTCTCTTCTCCGCACTCAATCTCAGCAAGTTTGCGGAAATAGAAATCCCCTTCGTAAGCATCCAGATGTTTTAGCACATCGGCCGGCACCTCGTAAAGCTCGCCCTTAATCTGATAATTGCTTCTGCCCTCAAAAATGAAAGGATAGTCCTCATAGATATACATTGCATACTTGTGCAGAGTACGGCAGTCGGCATGAACAAGTTTTGCGCCGTTCATGTTGCCGTCGGTGTCAAGCCCCGACATGAGCGATCCGTATACGAAGATTTTTTTCATAAGCTATTCCAGAGTTTTTTTAAATTTGAGCGATGCGAAAACAAAGAAGAAAAGCGCATGCCCTGACAGCCAGAGAAGCTGTTTCGAAAGCTCCGCCGCTGTCGCTCCCTTCACCACCACGCCTATGATACCCTCCAGACTCCACCGCATGGGCACAAGAGCCGTGAAATACTGCACGGCCTCCGGCATGTTTGCCACAGGAAACATATAGCCGCTTAAAAGGGCACTGGGCATCATCAGGAAAAAAGATGTCAGAAGCGCCTGCTGCTGGGTTCTGGAAGCCGCACTCACCAGAAGCGCAAGCCCCAGATAGGTCACTATGCTTAAAAGGACGATAATAAACAGCAGAAACGGATTCCCACGGATGCTTATCCCGAAGATGATCCGTGCCAGAACGAACATCATGGTGGTTGTGAAAAGCCCCGTGATCATGAACGGCAGGGTCTTTCCGATTATGAACTCCGTCCGGCTGATTGGTGTCACCATCACCTGTTCGATGGTTCCTATCTCCTTCTCCCGAACTATCGCAATACTGGTCAGTATCATGCTGGTGACCATTATCATAAGGCTGATAAGCCCCGGCACATAGTAAAACCTGCTGAGCAGGTTCGGGTTGAAGAGGTTTCTGTGTTGAAACACAACCCCCGCCCCGTCACGAACGCCAATATTCCTGCCCGCCGCATAGGTGCTTACGACACCTGATGCATAGTTTATGATTATCCCCGCATCGTTGCTCATGGTTCCGTCGGCGATAACCTGAACCGAAGCACCCCTGCCCGACAGAACGTCCTTTTCAAATCCTTCGGGGAATACAACCGCTCCCCGCACATCCCCTCTGTCCATCAGACGCTTTATATCGGAAATGCTTTCCGGTCTGTATTCTATGAAAAAATAGCCGCTGGCCTCGAAACTGTCCGCAACCGCACGGCTTTCGGATGATTTGTCATAGTCCAGAACTGCGATGTCAATGTTCTTAACGTCCATAGTAAGGGCGAAGGAGAACACCAGAAGCTGAAGCAGCGGCATAACGAACACCACCACCCGCATCTTCGGGTCACGGAGCATCTGTTTCAGTTCCTTAACGAGCATTGCCCGCAGTTTCGTAACCATCAGTTCAACCTCAGTTTCAGCCGTTTATTCGCAATAACAATCATTATCAGTGTGTACGCACAAAGAAACAGAAAATTTGCGTAAATTATCTCAAGTCCCACTCCCTTCAGGTAGATGCTTTTCAGCATCGAAACGAAATAGCGGGCGGGGAAGATGTATGTCAGTGCCTGAATTGGCAGGGGCATATTCGATATGGTGAACACGAACCCGCTGAGTATCATCGTCGGCAGAAAGCCGGTGATAAGAGCTATCTGGTTGGCCAGAACCTGTTTTTTCAGGTTGATGCTGAGCACCAGCCCGAAGAACAGAACACCCGTCAGGAACAGCGTCGCCACGAAAAACAGCAGAGCGGGGTTACCCCGCATGGGAACGTCGAACACAAGCCGCCCAAGCCCCACCGCTATTATAATATCCGCCAGACCTATGCAGTAAAGCGGGATGAATTTCCCGAATGTCAGCTCAAGCTGTGTTACGGGAGTGCTTATGAGCTGTTCCATAGTGCCCGTCTCCCATTCCCTCGCAACGGTGACACTGGCGAGCATGGCGGCGATGACCGACATTACAATTGCCAGAATCCCGGGCACAATCATATAGGTGCTCACCATGCCCTGATTGTACCATGCACGGGGCTGAACCCCCATGTATGCGGCCTTGGCGGTTATCTTGGTGTTATATATCACCGAAAGCGCCTGAACGTAGTTCAGAGCCATGCGTCCAGTGTTGGCATCACTGCCGTCCACAAGCACCTGAACCTCTGTGGCCTCGTGCCTCAGCAGTTTTTTTGCGAAATCCTTCTTTATAATGATGCCCACCAGAGCCTTCTGCTCCCTCATGAGCTTCTGAATGTCGTCGAATCCGTCCGCACGGGCGGTCACATGGAAATAGTCCGAACCGTCGAACAGGCTTATCAGCTCCCTGCTCTGGGGGGTATCGGAATAGTCCGCAACGGCGGTGGGGATATTTTTAAGGTCGGTGTTAAGGGCATAGCCGAACAGCAGGATAAGCATGACGGGGATAGCAACAGCCAGAAACAGACTGCGCCAGTCACGGATGATGTGTATGAACTCTTTAACTGCAACGGCCTTGAGCCGTCTGGGGTTCATCATTTGTCCGCCCTCTCTATCAGAGTGATGAAAACGTCCTCCATCTTATCCTTGTCTAGCGATCTTTTCAGCTCCGCCGGAGTGCCCATGGCTATCATGTCTCCACGGAATATCAGCGCAAGTCTGTCGCAGTATTCCGCCTCCTCCATGTAATGGGTGCTGACGAAAACCGTCACTCCGCTGTGGGCAAGCTCGTTTATGATAGCCCAGAAAAGCCTTCTGCTGGCAGGGTCTGCCCCGCTGGTGGGTTCGTCCAGAAAAACTATGGAGGGTCTATGCAGAATGGCGCATGCAAGAGCCAGCCTCTGCCGCCATCCGCCCACAAGCTCGGAGGTCATCATATCTTTTCTGTCCTCAAGCCCCGCCAGTTTCAGCGACCAGTCACGCCTTTCCGCCAGTTCCCTGCCTGTCAGGCCGTATACGCCGCCGTAGAAATCTATATTCTCGTAAACCTTAAGATCTTCGTATAATGAAAACTTCTGGCTCATGTAGCCTATTTTTGACTTTATCAGCTCCGGCTTATGGACGATGTCGATTCCGCCCACCATGCCCTGCCCCTCTGTTGCAGGCAATAGCCCGCAGAGTATCTTTATCGTGGTGCTCTTGCCCGCTCCGTTCGGCCCAAGAAAGCCGAATATCTCGCCGTAGGGCACGGTCAGGCTGATGTTGTTCACTGCCGTAAAATCGCCGAAACGCTTGGTCAGGCCGCTGACATCAAGGGCTGTGCCGCTGTTGCCGCCCGCCCCGTCCGCAATGAGCGAAAGGATATGTTCATCCGCATCGGAACCCTCGCCGATGCTCATAAAGATATCCTCAAGCATGGGTTTTTCATGCTCAGAGTCAGTTCCGGCAAGCTCTTTCAGGCGCACGCCGTCAGCCTCTGTGTCCGTTGACAGAACCCTTATCCTGTCGCCGTAGGCATGCACACGTCCGCCGCCCAGTGCCGATTTAAGCCGTTTCACAAGCCCTTTGTCCCCGCCGCTTCTGACACTCAGCACTTTCAGCCCGCTCTGTTTAACCACATCCGCAGGAGTTCCCTCGGCGATTATCCGCCCGCCCTGCATCAGCCCCACCACTCCGCACCGTTCCGCCTCGTCCAGATACGCAGTGCTCATGAGTATCGTCATGCCCTCCGCCGACAGACCGTAAAGTATCCGCCAGAAGTCTCTACGGCTAACAGGATCGACACCGTTTGTAGGTTCGTCCAGAAGCAGCACCTCCGGCTTGTGGACAAGGGCGCAGATAAGCTGCAGCTTCTGTTTCATGCCGCCGGAGAGTTTACCCGCCTGCCTGTGTTTGAATGGTTTCATATAGCTGAAATCGAGAAGCTCGTCGATGCGGCTGCGCATCCCTTTCTTCCCGACGCCGTATAGGTCGGCATAGAATTTTATATTTTCCAGAACGGTCATGTCGGGATAAAGACCGAATTTCTGACTCATGTAGGCTATTGAGTTTTTGACAGCCGAAAGTTCAGTTTCGCAGGAGTGTCCGCAGACAAACGCCTCGCCGCTGTCGGGCTTAAGTATTCCCGCAATCACACGGAGCATGGTGGTCTTGCCGGCTCCGTCGGGACCTATCAGGCCGTATATCTGCCCACGGCTCACCTTCAGCGAAACATTGTCCGCCGCAACGGATGCGCCGTAGCGTTTGCATACACTGTCGGCAACGACAGCATGATCAGCCCTGTCCATTACCTGCTCAGGACAATGGTTCCGTCCACAGGCATTCCGGTCTTAAGCATCTGCCCCTCGTTGTCCAGAACAACTTTTATTCTGTACATGAAGTTCACCCGCTCCTCCGGAGTCTGGACGGATTTCGGAGTGAACTCCGCTTCATCAGCTATGAAGCTCACCCTGCCTTTGAAAACCTTGTCAGGATAGGAGTCACTGCGTATCTCGACCACATCGCCAAGATGTACCCTGCCCAGAACCTTCTCGCCTATGTAACCCCGTACCCACGAATCGTTCAGATCGGCAACGTTCATGATTGCGCTTCCTGTCTGGACAAACTCTCCCGGCTCCGCCGCACGGGTGAGCACTCTGCCCGTTATAGGGCTTGTGAGTGCAGTATATTCAAGGTTCTGCTTCGCCGTCATAAGCTGGCTTTTGGCAAGCTCCAGTGCGGCGTAAGCTTTCTTTATGGTCTCGCTCCGTGTCCCCTCAAGGGCAAGGCTCAGCTTCTCCTTTGCGGATTTCACCGCACCTTCGGCCTCTTTTACGGTGCTCACGGATTTGTTGTACTTTGTGTCTATCTGTTCGAAGTCATATTTGCTCAGGCCGCTGTTCTGATAAAGATATTCGAACCTCGCCCTGTCGGCTCTCGCCTGTTCCATATCGTCCTTTGAGCGCATCAGGGCGGCATTGGCCATGTCCACTGCGGCCTCTGCGTTCTGAATCTCCTGTCTGCGGCTTCCCGCCAGCAGTTCCTGAAGCGCCGCCTCGCTTACGGCAACGTTCGCCTCGGCTGTCTTAACCGCCAGTTTCTGATCGGCATCGTCCAGTCGGGCTGCAACAGCACCCGCAGGTACGGTGTCACCCTCCTTATAGCCGACCTCCACTAAACGTCCGGATGTTTTAAACGACAGAACGACATCAGTCACCTCAACAGTGCCGGAGAACTCAACGTTTTCGTTTCCGTTCCCTCTCTTTCCGCTGAGATAAAAGACTCCTGCCGCAATCAGAACCGCCAATACTGCCGCTGCGATTATTTTTTTCATACTATTTTCCCCGCATCTGCTCCAGTGCGCTTACGGTAAAGTGATATACATGATCCACCAGATATTTACAGAACTCCGGCTCACCTGATCTGATAAGCCCGGCCCCTTTCAGAATCTCAGAGGCGAACATTGGATAGGCGCACTGCGCCAGAACACTGATGATAAACAGGTTTATGCGTTCTTCCGGAAGATCTTCACCCAGATATTCACGGAATATTCCCGTTCCGACAGCCTTGATATCCGCCATCTTCTGAAGGATGATAAGCTCCATGACCTCAGTGGGTTCCAGCATCTCCCTGTTAACAAGCCTCAGTCTGGGTTTTGAACTGCCAAGCCCGTCGGGACCGAAAAACCTGTGTACGAACATCTGGATAAGCCCTTTCAGCTTATCCTCCTTCTTCATTTCGGGATTAACATATCTGCTCATGGGATATTTGGTGTCAATATCCGCCGATATGGCGTTAAACAGTTCCATATATAGAAGTTTTTTGCTTTTGAAGTGGTAGTTCACCAGTGCGATGTTAACTCCGGCCTTTTTGCAGATCTCCCGCACAGTGGCCGCACGAAAACCCTGCTCCCCGAAGACATCCATTGCCGCTTCAAGAATTTTCTGCTTTGCGTTCTTTTTCACCTGAGTCACCTTTAAACAATTGTATTAAACATAATCTACATCATATGTATTCAGTTTTCTATAGTTTTGTATCTTTAATGTAACTTTTAACTTATGCTCACTTTCTCAATAACCGTTGAATTTGCATACTTTGTATGTTAGGGTGTAAAAATTTTACCTTGGAAAGTGATTATGTCAGAAAAAAAAGTACCGTTCACCAAAGACCAGATCGAGAAAATTATCGAAAAATTTCCTACGCCTTTCCACATTTATGATGAAAAGGCCATCCTTGAAAATGCAAGAAGACTGAAAAAGGCGTTCGCATGGGCACCTAAGTTTCAGGAATATTTCGCAGTTAAGGCACTGCCTAACCCCAGCATCATGAAAGTGCTGAAAAAAGAGGGGTTCGGAGCCGACTGCAGCTCAATGGCGGAACTTTTGCTTTGTGAAATGGCGGACATCACAGGCGAACAGATAATGTTCACTTCAAACGAAACACCCGCATATGAATACCAGAAGGCATTCTCTCAGAACGCCATCATCAACCTTGACGACTTCACTCACATTCAGTACCTCGAAGAATCATGCGGAACACTGCCAGAGGTAATCTGCTTCCGCTATAACCCCGGCCCCCTTAAAGGCGGCAATGAGATCATCGGCACGCCTCAGGAGGCTAAATACGGCCTTACCCGTGAGCAGATGTTCGAGGCCTACAGGGTTATGAAAGAGAAGGGATGCAAACGCTTCGGCATGCACACCATGGTTGCTTCAAACGAACTGAACGTTGACTACTTTGTCGAAACAGCGGTCATTCTGTTCGAAATGGCGGCTGAAATAGCCGAGCAGATAGGAATCGACCTTGAGTTCATCAACCTCGGCGGCGGAATCGGCATTCCCTACAAACCCGAACAGCACGAAGTTAATCTTGAGGAGCTGGGCGAAAAAGTAAGGGTTCAGTACGAAAAGATACTGGCATCCAAAGGCCTTAAACCCTATATCTACCTTGAGTGCGGAAGGGTTATCACAGGACCTTACGGCTACCTTGTGACAACTGCCGTCCACGAAAAGCACATCTATAAGGAATATATCGGCGTTGACGCATGCATGGCAAACCTGATGCGCCCCGGCATGTACGGCGCATATCACCATGTCACCGTCATGGGCAAGGAGAACGCAGAGAAAGACCACGTTTATGACGTTGTCGGCTCTCTGTGCGAAAACTGCGACAAGTTCGCCGTGGACAGAAAACTTCCCAAGATCGACAAGGGCGACATAGTGGTTATCCACGACACAGGCGCACACGGCCACGCAATGGGCTTCAACTACAATGGCAAGCTCCGCTCGGCGGAACTGCTGCTGAAAGAGGACGGCAATGTGGAACTTATCCGCAGAGCCGAAACCCACGACGACCTGTTCGCAACACTGAAGTTCTAAGTACACAAAGCCCGCTCAACTGAGCGGGCTTTTTTAATGTAAATCCCTCCAAACCTCCCTTTATCAAAGGGAGGCTTTTTTCCCTCCTTTAATAAAGGAGGGTTAGGGTGGATTTACATTATCGTTTTTCGAGTTTGGCAGACTGCTTCGTCGCTCAGTTCCTCGCAGAGACCAACAGTCGTCTTCACGAACCCCGCAGGGGTGAAGTGAACTTCCACATCCAGACAGCTAAATGATTTATCTCCGCTTAATGTGGAAGACTGCTTCGTCACGCTGTTCCTCGCAGAGACGCACACTCGTCTTCACGAACCCCGCAGGGGTGAAGTGAACTTCCACATCCGGACAGCCAAATGATTCAGCTCCGCTTAATGTGGTAGACTGCTTCGTCGCTGTGCTTCTCGCAGAGACGGGAGAAGAGCCGTCTTAAACTTGGTGGGTAGATGCGAGCAGGACAAGGAAGGCTTTCGATTTCGAAGGGGAGTGTACACTGATGTACATGACCCGAGAAATTGAAAACTGACGCAGTAATGCGACGCATACAGCCGCCAATAAAAAAGGCTCAGACGGACAAAACCGCCTAAGCCTTATATATGTAATGGCGGGACAAACCCGCCCTACGGGACGTTACTTCAGAACAGTAGCCTTGATGATCTTCTGCTCTTCAACGGGTCTGTCGCCGTATCCGGTTCTGACGTTCTCCAGTTTCTGAACAACATCATATCCCTCAACAACTTCGCCGAAGATTGTGTGGCGGTTGTCCAGCCAGGGAGTGGGCACTGTTGTTATGAAGAACTGGCTGCCGTTTGTGTTGGGGCCTGCGTTCGCCATAGCCAGAAGGCCTTTTTTGTTGAAGATGAGCTGGCTGAATTCATCCTGAAATCTGGTGCCCCAGATCGACTCTCCGCCACGGCCTGTGCCTGTGGGGTCGCCGCCCTGAATCATGAAATCTTTGATGATACGGTGGAAAATCACACCGTTGTAGTAGCCTTTATTAACCAGACCGACGAAGTTCTCAACAGTTTTCGGAGCTTCCTTGGGGAAGAGTTTGAAAACTATTTTGCCCTGTGTGGTCTCGAAAACCACCTGAGGAGCCTTTGCCGCTTTGGGTTTTGCGGGTGCTTTCGGCTTTTCTGCCTTTGCCTCTGTGGCGGTTTTGGGTTTCGCCTCTTTTGCTTTGACGGGTGTGTCAGCCTTTGCTTTTCCTGCCATGATAAACATTACTCCTAAGAAAATGATGAACAGTTTTTTCATTTATATCCCCAGATATGCCTTTTTAACGTCTTCGTTCACCAGCAGTTTGTGCGCCTCGTCCTCAAGGATGATATGTCCGTTTTCCATAACATATCCTCTGTGAGCCACCTTAAGGGCAAGGTTTGCGTTTTGCTCAACGAGGAAGATGGTTGTGCCGTCCTCCTGATTGATACGTTTGATGATATCGAAGATCTGCTTAACTATAAGAGGGGCAAGACCCAGAGAAGGTTCATCCAGAAGCAGCATTTTTGGTCTGGCCATAAGCGCACGGGAGATGGCAAGCATCTGCTGTTCGCCGCCGGAAAGGGTTCCGCCCTGCTGATTCTTTCTTTCACGCAGCCTCGGGAAGAGGTCGAAAACGTGCTCAAGGTCTTTTTTAACGTTGTCCTTGTCCTTGCGCAGATATGCGCCGAGGTCAAGGTTCTCCATTACTGTGAGATAGGGGAAGATGTGTCTTCCCTCGGGAACGTGCGCCAGACCCATCTGGACGATCTTGTCAGGCTTTTTCCCGCTGATAACTTCTCCGTTGAAGCGTATCTCGCCGGTTTTCGGCTGAACAATGCCGCTGATGGACATGAGCGTAGTTGTTTTCCCTGCTCCGTTTGCACCGATAAGGGTTATGATTTCGCCCGGCTTGATCTTTATCGAAACATCGTGCAGAGCCTGAATGTTACCGTAAAATGCATTGATGTTGCTGATCTCAAGCATCAATATCCTCCCCCAGATATGCCTTGATGACCTCGGGATTGTTGCGGATCTCAACAGGAGTTCCGGTGGCGATCCTCTGTCCGTGATCCATAACATAGATGCGCTCGGACAGGTTCATAACAAGTTTCATATCATGTTCAATAAGCAGAATGGCTATCTGCTCCGTATCTCTTATCCTGCGGATAAGATGTGTAAGTTCGACTGTTTCCTGCGGGTTCATACCTGCGGCAGGTTCGTCCAGCAGGAGCATTTTGGGTTCTGTTGCCAGTGCCCTTGCTATCTCCAGTTTTCTCTGGTCGCCGTAAGGCAGGTTGCTCGCCAGCTCGTCACATGTTTTTTCAAGTCCGAGCTTCTCAAGAATTGTGTAGCACTCCTGAGCGGCTTTCAGCTCCTCCGCCCGTGTCTTTTTGTCACGGAACAGTGCGCCGAATATTTTTGCCGAAAGACGGCAGTGCTTACCGATCATAACGTTTTCAAGCACGGTCATGTTGGGGAACAGGCGGATGTTCTGGAAGGTTCTTCCCAGACCTCTTTCTGTGACCCTGTTGGGCTTGAAGCCGTTTATGCGCACGGCATCTCCCTTGTTAGAGCGGACGAGGATATCGCCGCCTGTGGGGGTATAGATACCTGTTACGCAGTTGAAGAATGTGGTTTTTCCTGCTCCGTTGGGGCCGATGAGAGCCACGATCTCTTTCTCTTTAACATATAAATCCACAGAATCCACAGCCCGCAAGCCGCCGAAGTCCATGGTGAGTCCTTTTACTTCAAGAATATTTTCCATATTACCCGCCCAGCCTTTCGTCCGCACCGTGGAACGAGTATTTCCTGCGGAAATTGCTCACAAGTCCCTGAGGGCGGAATACCATCATAACAACCATTGCGCCGCCGAAAACTATCATACGGTATTCGGAGAAGGTTCTCATGTATTCAGGCAGCAGGATCATGATGAGCGCACCCAGAATAACACCGGGGATTGAGCCCATGCCGCCCAGAACGACAATTGAAAGGATAATGGCCGATTCGAGGAATGTGAACGACGCAGGGTTTATGAAGGAGGTCTTTGCGGCGAAAACAACGCCCATGAGACCCGCCCATGTCGCTCCCAGTGCGAAAGCCATAAGCTTTGTTCTGGTACGTCCCACACCCATGGCCTGACAGGCTATCTCGTCCTCACGCAGTGCCAGCCATGCACGGCCGATGCGGGAGTTCTGAAGTCTGCCGACAAAAAATATGGTGATGATGGTGAACACCACCATCATATAATAGATAGAATCTGTCATGTGGTTAAGGCTCATCTCAAGCCCGAAGAAATCGGGTTTGTCTATGCCTGCGATACCGCTGGGGCCGTGGGAGAAGTCGTTCCAGTTTTCAAGCACCAGACGGATTATCTCTCCGAAGCCGAGGGTAACGATTGCCAGATAGTCGCCGCGCAGACGAAGCACGGGGAAACCGAGCAGGATACCGAAAACAGCCGCCAGAGCACCGCCTATTGGCAGAACCATCCAGAAGGACAGTCCGAAGGTGGTGTTGAGCAGTGCATAGGTATACGCACCGACAGCATAGAAGGCCACATAGCCGAGGTCGAGCAGACCTGCAAGCCCCACAACAATGTTAAGACCGAGACCCAGAACGATATACATCAGAGCCACAGTCAGGATGTTCACCTGATAAGCGTTCATGAAAACGGGGAACAGCAGCATGCCTATAAGCAGCAGTACCTGCAGTCCTCTTTTTGCCAGAGGGTTCGCCTCCAGATACGCCTGAACACGGGTGCCTATCGGGACAAAATCCTTCTTGGCCGCCTGTTTCTCTTTTCTTTCCAGCATATAACGCCAGACATACGAACCGACGAAGACGCCCACGCCTATGAAGACCATGTTCATCCATCGCCATTCTATCGTTTTGTAAACAGTGTTGACCTTAATGACCATAATGGGAAACGTAAGGAACATAAACCATACGGCCGCTTTGAGTGATTTAATTATTTCCTGTCCCATGCTTACACCTTCTTGGTTTCAGCCTTTCCGAGAAGACCGGAAGGACGGAAGATAAGAATAAGCACCAGAAGAGCGAATGCGAAAACGTCTTCATAGTCACTGGAGACGTATCCTGTTGCAAAGCTCTCTGTCCAGCCGAGAATAAGCGCACCGAGCACCGCACCGGGGATAGAGCCGATGCCGCCCAGAACAGCCGCAGTGAAGGCCTTTATGCCTGCAATGAAGCCTATGTAGAAGTTGATCTGGCCGATGTGGTTTGCGATGAGAACGCCGCCCAGAGCCGCCAGAGAAGAACCGATGATGAACGTTACCGAGATGACCCTGTCAACGTCGATACCGATGAGCAGAGCCATTGTCTTGTCCTGTGCCGTTGCTCTCATGGCCTTGCCTATGTTCGTAAATTTGATGAACACGGTCAGAAGGATCATGACCACGAAGGTGGTTGCCACTATGACCAGCTCAGCGGAACTGAAAATATGTGAAACCGGTTCCATAAAGGCGAACTCGGGTATTAATCTCGGGAAGGGAAGGAAATCGGATGTCTGTGCAAGCAGCACATAGTTCTGGAGAAAAATGGACATACCGATCGCACTGATCAGAGGCGAAAGCCTCGGAGCTTTTCTAAGCGGTTTATAAGCTATTTTTTCAACGGTAAAACCGTATGCGGAGGAATAAACTATGGCCGCCGCTGTGGCAATCACTAATATCGCAACGGAGTTGAGCCCCATTATTGTAAGAACGCTGGACACTATGAGGGCTGTGAACGCACCTATCATGTAGATTTCGCCGTGGGCGAAGTTGATAAGCTGCACTATGCCGTAAACCATAGTGTATCCGAGTGCAATAAGAGCGTATATGCTGCCCCTCGTCAGTCCGCCGAGGAACAGTTCAAGGAAATAATCCATGATAACCTCTTTATGGTGTAATCAAGCAGGAATAAAAAAGCGGGGAACAAGCGTTCCCCGCAATTATTTGAAGTGTTACTGTACTTCGACGTATGCGCCGTTCTGAACCTGGTAAACAGAGAATTCCGCACCGATGGCGTCACCTTTCTCGTCGAACTTGATTTTACCGATGGGTGTTTCAACATCGTTGGTTCTCAGAGCGTTAGTGAGTTTATCAAAGTCAGTTGAGCCTGCTTTTTCGATTGCGTTTGTGATGGCAAGCATAGCAGTGTAAGCGTTAAGGTAGAATGCACCGGGATCTTCGCCGAATGCATCTTTATGCTTCTTGTTAGCTTCGATTGCGAGGGGGTTTTTAGACACGTCTTTGGGACCTGTCGCATAAACGCCTTCTGCAAATGCGCCGGCAACTTTGATGAATGTGTCATCTTTAACGCCGTCGTCAGAAACAAACTTAACGTTCAGTTTTTTCTTAGCAAGAAGAGTAACGATCTTAGCAGCTTCGGGGTGGTATCCGCCGTAAAGAACAGCTTCTGCGCCGGACTGTTTGATCTTCTGAACTATTGCAGAGTAGTCAACCGCACCGGGAGTGATACCTTCATAAAGAACGATTTCAAGCTTCTTGTCAGCTTCAGCGAAACCTTTCGCAAATTCAGCAAGACCTTTACCATAGTCGCCTTTGTCATGGATGATTGCAATTTTCTTAAGTTTCAGAACGTTAGTGATGTAGTCGATCTCAAGTCTTGCCTGAGAATCGTCGGGAGCGATTGTTCTGAAGAAGTTAGGATATTCGCCGGACTTAGTAAGTTCGGGGCTTGTTGCAGAGGGAGACATAACGGGGATTTTAGCCGCAAGATATGTGCCCAGAGCCGCTTTTGTTGCGCCGGAGCAAATGTGGCCGAGAACGGCAACAACATGCTCGGAAACAAGTTTGTTCGCAGAGCTGACAGCTACTTCAGGCTTGCAAACGTCGTCAACAACAACAAGTTCAACTTTTTTGCCAAGCAGGCCGCCTTTTTCGTTAACAGCTTTAACAACGAATTCGGCTGCTTTAACAGAGGGAAGACCGTAGGATGCAAGGTCGCCGGAATGTGCGCCTGCAACACCTATTTTGATAACGTCGCCTGTAGCGGCTGCGGGTGCGGCAGCTTCAGCGGGAGCTGATTCGGCAGGTTTAGCCTCTTCCTTGGGTTTCTGGCTGCATCCTGCGAACACGAACATTGCCGAAAGAACGGCAAACAGAAGCAGTTTCTTCATATTTTCCTCCTATGGTATCTCTTCAAGCGTAAATCAAGATGATAAAGAAAGTTAATTTTACAGTCAAGAGCTATATAATAATAGGATTAACTTATTGATAATCCTAGACATAATAATACAGTTTCATTAAACAATATTCAGCGAAACTTCACAGCATCAGCCGCTTTTTAATATCTGTAAATGTAATAATTGATTCTATCCCTAAATCTGCTATAGATTTTGTATAGTTTTGCCCGACATATTACTTAAAAAAGAAGATTTTCAATATGAATAAAGCACTTTTTTACGGCACTGCCGGAGTTTTCTTCTTCGCTTTCACCTTCATTCTGAACAGAAGCATGCACCTTTCCGGCGGCCACTGGATATGGAGCGCATCTCTGCGCTATTTCTTCACTCTGCCCATGCTGGCAGTGATTGTGGGACGGCAATACGGGTTCAGCAACATACACAGCGAAATAATGAACAATACATTTCAATGGTTTACATGGAGCATGACCGGCTTCGGACTGTTTTACACCCTTCTGGTTTTCGCAGGCGACCATGGCGAAGCATGGCTTCTGGCCGCGCTATGGCAGGTTACGATAGTCATGGGCGTGCTGATGGCTCCGCTATTCGGCTCAAAAATATCCATGCGGAATCTTGCCGCATCCTTCATTATACTTGCGGGTGTTTTTCTGCTCCAGTTTCAGGGAGTTTCCGGTTTTGACCCGGAAAATTCACTGCTGACGCTGATTCCCATCCTCATAGCTGCCATAGCGTACCCGCTGGGCAACAGAAAGATGATGGCGGCATGCGGAAGCGACATCTCAACCATCGAGCGTATATACGGCATGACGCTTTGCACAATGCCGCTGTGGATCCTTATGGCCGCATACGGCGCTTTTAAGCTGGACGCACCCTCTGCAAATCAGGTTTTCCAGAGCTTTCTGGTTGCCCTCTTTTCAGGGGTGGTTGCGACCTTTCTCTATTTCAAAGCCACCGATCTGGCAAAAACGGACATTAAACAGCTTGCTCTTGTGGAGTCGGCGCAGTCACTAGAGGTCGTGTTCGCCCTCATAGCCGGAATAATCTTTCTGGGGGACGCACTGCCGAACCACGCAGGTGCGGCGGGCATCGTCCTCATAATCGCCGGAATGACACTGAACAGCCTTCTGGCACTCAGGCATTGAGCTTAAGCAGACAGCAGCTCTCCACATGGTATGAGCCGGGGAACATATCCACTATATCCAGTTTTGCGACACTGTATTTCTCCGAAAGCCTTTTCAGGTCTCTGGCAAGTGTGTCGGGACTGCATGAGATATAGACCACGGTCTTTGCACCGCTGTTCTTTATGAAGTCAGTCACTTTCTTATCAAGCCCTGTTCTGGGCGGATCGACAAGGATAGTGTCATAACGCTCTTTAAGCCTGAAAAGAAGCCCTTCGCTGGCAGATGCTATCCAGTTGACGTTCTCAAGCCCCATTCTTTTTGCAAGAGCGATGGAATCTCTGGAAATCTCAGAGGCAGTGACCTTTTTGCAGGTCCTGGCAAGTGCCAGAGTCAGAAATCCAGCTCCGCAGTAAAGCTCCAGAGCGTTCTCACCTTTTGTATTATCATATACAAAATCCTGAAGATGACCTGAAAGATATCTGTTTCCCTGCAAAAACGTACCGAATCCCGCATGGAATGCACCGTATTTGGTATCAAACAGGATATTTCTGAGTCCTTTTATGCCGTTTTCAGTCTCAAGCCCTGCAAAATCTCTGATATTATCAACATTTCCGTCAACTCTGCCCAAAGCCTGACCGTTCTCATTCTCCGTAACATAAAGCTCATAATTTCCTTTAAGACCATAGGCCAGTGCTTTCGATTTATGGACTATGCCGTGTTTTATCACAGGACAGTTGTCCACAGGCAGAAAATCGTTGGATTTGAACTTAAAAAAGCCTATCTTTCCGTCCCGGATGCGGAAAGTGGCACGATTTCTGAACTCTTTTAAGTCTGCCGACAGAACGGCAGGTTCCGGATGTGATATTCCCGCTTTTTTCAGCTGATGCAGTACAAAGTTCTTCTTTATGGCGGTCTGGTGCTCCGCAGCTATATGGCCGAATGTACAGCCGCCGCAGACTCCCAAATGGGGGCAGTATTTTTCGCCCCGCTTATCGGAGGCGGTAAGAATCTCCTTAAGGCTTCCGTATGTAAAATTCTTTTTGTCATCAACCACTTCATAGCTGACCGTATCGCCCTCCACCGTATGGGGGATGAACACCACACGGCCGTCGGGCATTGTGCCCACTCCGTAGCCGC
The DNA here is from genome assembly GCF_004339245.1 of Seleniivibrio woodruffii. Lineage (NCBI taxonomy): Bacteria > Pseudomonadati > Deferribacterota > Deferribacteres > Deferribacterales > Geovibrionaceae > Seleniivibrio > Seleniivibrio woodruffii. The sequence goes on along the minus strand of NZ_SMGG01000003.1, from coordinate 1,095,538 downwards.
CGTATGCCGTGTCTTTTATGTATGTTTCGTATGTCATTCCCATTCACCTTTAAATATTTTTGTGTGGAGCGGGGAGGGTTCGCCGTTTATCTTCTGAAAAAGCGGCGGTTCGAAAGAGAGTTCACGCTTGCCCCCTTTGCGGAACTCCATGAGCACTACTTTGGGCTTGATATTGATGTCCGGACACACAGCCATCAGCCTTTTTGCCTCGAAACCGTATCTGAAGCCCGCATCGAACAGCGCGGGCATCATGTCCGCATCGTAGCTGAGGAAAAGGCTTGCGCCGAACTTTAAAAAGCTGCGGCAGAAAGAAAAAAGGTGGTCCGCATTCATGGTTGTTGTGAAACGGGCATTCAGTTCCGTTTCATCCTGCGGAACCTTGCCGCTGGAAGGGTCTCTGTAGGGAGGGTTGCACACCGCCGCATCATACTGGAAATCCGGTCTGTAATTGCGGATATCCACGTTCAGCGGCTTTATGATATGTCCCAGTCCGCACTGCTCAACAGTCCTCTCAAGACAGCTGAACATCGGAGCCTGCATCTCCGCCGCATCTATCTGCCCCACCCTTTTCAGGCCGGCCAGAAGTGCCGAGATAACCCCGCTGCCGGAGCCGATATCTATAATACGCTTCTTACCCGAAACCTGTGCGAACCAAGCCAGATAGACCGAATCCACACCGAAGCGGAAACCGTCGGCCGGCTGACAGATGAGTATTTCAGGCTTTATTATGCTGTCGTTGGTCATGGTCTTTTGAAAATCAGAAATGAACCCGTGCCGATGAGAGCCGCTCCCGCCGCACGGTTAAGGTTCAACCCGCCTCTGCCCGTCAGAAACTTTCCGGTTCTGTGGGCAACTACCGCATATGAGCCCATCACTGCACTGATTACAAACGCCACCAGAACTGCCGTGACCATGGCATCGGTCAGGGTAAGCCTTGTCAGATCCATGAAGTTCGGCAGGAAACCGCAGTAAAATATAATTACCTTGGGGTTAGTGATGGTTATAAAGAATCCGCCGAGAAATCTGCCCTTCTTGCTGGGTACCGTCTTTTCAGGCTTGGATTCCTTTGCCAGAATGAGCTTTATCCCAAGATACAGCAGATATATGCCGCCCGCTATGCGGATGTACATGAACGCCTCGCCCATTACCGATGCCACGGCGGCGAGACCAAAAACTGCGAATGTGAGATAGACCATATCACCCAGAATCATTCCAAAAATGTAGAATCCGGCACTTTTCAGCCCGTATTTCATAGTTTCGGCCACCAGACCGAGCGCACCCGGACCGGGACTGGCCACAAACAGGGACATTGCAAGCACAAACGCTATTGAGGACTGAACGGTCATATCACCTCTCCGCTGAGAATTTTTTCAAGTTTAGACGTATTTTTCTCGATGTCAAACATATCCAGACATCTTCTCCTTGCCGCCTGTCCGTATATCCTGCGCTGTTCTGCGCTGAGTATGAAGGTTTTCAGTGCGGCGTAGAGTCTCTGGGTGTCCTTCTTCTCAAGGATGATGCAGGAATCCCCCGTCATCTCACGGACAGCTCCGGCATTGAACGCAACACACGGAAGCCCTGTGAACATGGCCTCCAGCAGAGTGTTGGGAAAGTTCTCCTCAAGACTGGGCAATGCGAAAATATCAAGGGTTTGGAGAAAAGCGGGCACGTCGGTCTGAAATCCGCAGAACTCCGCATCCACACCCTTCTCTTCTGCATATTTTTTAATATCGGCCTCTCCGCCGCCCGTTCCGGCTATCTTTAAGCGGAATTTCATTCCGGCATCACGGAGCATTTTGGCCGCATCGATAAGGTAAATATGCCCCTTTGTAACAGAGAGCTGACTGGTAACGCCTATGGTCACAGTCTCCTGCTCTCCGTGCTGTTTTTCAGCAAATTTCTCTCTGTCCTTGCTGTTGTACAGCACGCTGATTATCCCTTTACGCATCCAGGGCAGTTTCGATATATCATCTTTAAGTCCCTGACTGGGAACTATTATTCCTTTTATTAACCCATGAAGAAATCTTTCCTCAGCAGTGTTTTTATAGTCCTGAGGAAGTCCCACACGGTGATAAACCGGCACACCCGCCAGTCTGCATGCAACGGCGCCGATGTTGACATCCTTTGAAATGTTCACCACTGCGGCATCGATGTTTCTGCTTTTGAGCACTGAATATATCTTCGCTATTGTCACCGGATTATACTTCATACCGGGGCGCATGGTGATGGTCTCAAACCCTGCGTCTATGCATTTCTGAACGAACGGGGTGTCCGGACGGACTATCGCAGTGACCTTATGCCCTCTTCTGACAAGCTGAGTTCCGTAGTCTATTGTCCAGGTCTTAACGCCGCCCCAGCGTTTGTTGAAGTTGATAAAACAGATGTTCATAGAGTTTTTCACCGTCATTGCGAAGCCTGAAATGCTATGGCAATCTCATCAAATATGACCAGCCTAACCGTTTATTTTAAATCATTCACACAGATTATCAATCATTATGCGACTGTAGTTAGCTAAAGCCTAAGCTGTGACACTATCTTGCAGTCACTCTGAGTGAAACGAAGAGTCTGAAAAATGAGATTCTTCACTATGTTCAGAATGACGTAATATAAAGGATGTGTCCTAAACTTAGCATTTAGATGCAAGCAGTACAAGGAAGGTTTTTAATTTCGAAGGGGAGTGTACACAGAAGTACATGACCCGAGATATTAAAAAGCTGACGCCGTAATGCGAAGCATATAAATGCTAATACAACAAAAAAAGGCAGACCCGAAAGCCTGCCTTTTCTATATGATTGTTAAAGAAGTCTTACTTGGCTCCTTTGTACTTCTCAGCGATCTGCACTCTGATGAGCTCTTTCATAAGCTCTATCTCCACAGTCTTGAATGTTTTCTCGTCAGCTTTACGCTCACGCTCAAGAGCCGCTTCTGCTTTAAGTTTTCGCTGAACAGCCTGCTCAAGGTCGATTTCGTGACCAAGCTCGGCATCATCGGCAAGAACGATTACCCTGTTGTTGTTCACTTCAAGGAATCCGCCGCCGACTATCGCAACGTATTCGAGTTTGCCTTTAATTCTGTAGGCAAGCTCTCCTACTCTCAAAGCGGTAAGGAGAGGTGCGTGGTCGGGCAGAACACCAAGGTCGCCCTCTACGCCGGGTGCTATCACTTCGTCTACATCCTCGGAGAGAATTTGTCTCACCGGAGTAACAAGTTCAAGCCTGACAGTCTCTGCCATTATTTGCTACCTGCTTTAAGCTTTTCGGCTGCTGCATAAACTTCATCCAGTCCGCCGACCATGTAGAACGCCTGCTCGGGCAGGTGGTCAACTTCGCCGTCAAGCAGAGCTTTGAACGCTTTAACAGTGTCTTTCAGGGGCACATACTTACCGGGTGTGCCTGTGAACTGCTCTGCAACGTGGAAGGGCTGAGAAAGGAATCTCTGAATCTTTCTCGCTCTTGCAACAGTCTGTTTGTCAGCTTCGGAAAGTTCTTCCATACCAAGGATGGCGATGATGTCCTGAAGCTCTTTATATCTCTGAAGTACTGCCTGAACACCACGGGCAACATCATAGTGTTCCTGACCAACGATGTTGGGGTCAAGGATACGGGATGTTGAATCCAGCGGGTCAACCGCAGGGTAGATACCAAGTTCTGCGATCTGACGTGAAAGAACCGTAGTCGCATCAAGGTGCGCAAACGTTGTAGCGGGAGCGGGGTCAGTAAGGTCATCCGCAGGAACGTATACTGCCTGTACGGAAGTAATAGAACCTTTAGAAGTAGATGTAATCCTTTCCTGAAGCTCACCCATCTCCGTACCCAGTGTAGGCTGGTAACCAACCGCAGAGGGCATACGTCCGAGCAGAGCCGAAACTTCGGAACCTGCCTGAGAGAAACGGAAGATGTTGTCTACGAACAGAAGCACGTCCTGACCTTCAACATCACGGAAATATTCCGCAACTGTCAGACCTGTAAGTGCAACCCTCATACGTGCGCCGGGGGGCTCGTTCATCTGGCCATACACCAGTGCAACTTTATCAATAACGCCCGATTCCTTCATTTCAAGGTAAAGGTCGTTACCCTCTCTGGTACGCTCACCAACACCTGCGAAAACGGAGTAACCGCCGTGTTCTTTCGCAATGTTGTTGATAAGTTCCATAATAAGAACTGTTTTACCAACGCCCGCACCGCCGAACAGACCTGTTTTTCCACCCTTGGTATAGGGCTCAAGAAGGTCGATAACCTTGATACCTGTTTCAAGTATCTCATAACCCGTGTCCTGATCTTCGAGCAGGGGAGCGGGTCTGTGGATGGGCCAGCGGTCTTTGTATTCAACAGGTCCCATCTCATCAACGGGATCGCCTGTTACGTTTATGATACGTCCAAGAACCTTATCGCCAACGGGGGCAGATATAGGCTTGCCCGTATCGATAGCTTCCGCTCCTCTAACAAGGCCGTCTGTGGAAGTCATCGCAACGGAACGCACGATGTTTTCTCCAAGGTGCTGCTCAACCTCACAAATGATTGTGCGGCCGTCACCTTTAACTTCGAGGGCATTGTAGATTTCGGGAAGATGGCCTGTTTCGAACTTAACGTCGATTACAGGGCCGATAACCTGAACAATTTTGCCTTTGTTTTCAGCCATTTCCTGATCTCCAGTTTATTGTAAAATTTTCTACTATCCGTTGAGTGCTTCAGCACCGTTCACAATGTCCAGAATCTCCTTGGTGATTGCGCCCTGACGTGCCTTGTTGAAGGTCAGCGTCAGCTTGCTGATGACTTCGCCAGCGTTTCTTGCGGCGTTGTCCATAGCAACCATTCTGGAGCCGTGTTCACCGGCAATCGACTCAAGAATTGAGAAGAATACGGTGAAGTTGATGTATCTGGGCATAATCTCTTTCAGAAGAGCTTCGGCCTGCGGTTCATAGATATAATCCGTTTCATCCGCAGCGGCTTCTTTCTTCTCCAGAGAGAGGGGGAGAACCTTGGTCACTTTTGCAACCTGAAAAGCGGTCGACTTGAACTCGTTGTGGATGATGTGGACTTCGTCCGCATCCTCGTTCATATAGAACTCAACGAGTCTGTCGCCTATTTCGTTTGCTTCGTCGTAAGTTATCTTGCCGCCGAAGGAAACGTATTTTGAAAGAACTTCAAAATGTTTTTTGCCGAGGAAATCAAAACCTTTCTTTCCTATGCAGACAAGTTTGATGTTCGCTCCCTGGTTTTCCCTTGCAAACGCAAGCGTCTTTTTTACCACGTTTGAGTTGAACGCACCGCAAAGACCCTTGTCGCTGGTTATAATGGCGAGGCAGATGTTCTTAACCTCTTTTCTCGCTGTGAGAAAAGGGTGGCTGTCGGCCTCCACTCTGTCGGCCATGCTGCCGACAAGTTCATAGATTTTGTTCGCATAAGCTCTGGCGTTGGTCATGGATTCTTCCGCTTTTCTCATACGGGCGGCAGAAACCATTTTCATCGCTTTTGTGATCTTCTGCGTGTTTTTAACGGATTTTATTTTCCGTTTAATATCCATTACACCAGGCATTTAACAGCTCCTTATGCTGTGAAGATTTTTTTAAACTCCGCAACAGCAGCTTTCATTTTAGCTGACAGTTCGTCGGAGATTGTCTTCTTAGTGACGATTTCTTCAAGGATGTCCGCTTTGCTGCTTTTCAGGTAAGAGATGTACTCTGCCTCAAACTTAGCAAGAGAAGCGGTGGCCACGTCGTCAAGGAGTCCGTTGACACCTGCAAATATAATTACGATCTGCTCAGCGACATTACAAGGTTTGTACTGTCCCTGTTTCAGGATTTCAACAAGTTTAGCACCACGGTTAAGCTGTGCCTGAGTAGCCGCATCAAGGTCAGAACCGAACTGGGCGAAAGCCGCAAGTTCACGGAACTGGGCAAGGTCAAGTCTCAGACGGCCTGCTACCTGTTTCATAGCTTTGATCTGCGCTGAACCGCCAACCCTTGAAACTGAGATACCAACGTTAACCGCAGGACGGATACCTGAGTAGAAAAGGTCTGTCTCAAGGAATATCTGACCATCGGTAATGGAGATAACGTTTGTAGGGATGTATGCGGAAACGTCACTCGCCTGTGTTTCGATGATGGGAAGAGCTGTCAGTGAGCCTGCGCCTTCTGCATCGGACAGTTTCGCCGCTCTTTCAAGCAGACGTGAGTGAAGATAGAAAACGTCGCCGGGATATGCTTCGCGGCCGGGAGGGCGTCTCAGAAGCAGTGACATCTGTCTGTAAGCTGTCGCCTGTTTTGAAAGGTCATCATAGATAACAAGGGCGTGCTTGCCTCTGTCTCTGAAGTATTCACCCATTGTAGTACCTGCAAGGGGTGCGATGTACTGCATTGATGCGGGGTCTGAAGCGGATGCGGAAACAACGATAGTGTAATCCATTGCTCCGTGTTTCTCCAGAGTATCCACAACTCTTGCAACTGTTGATCTTTTCTGACCTACAGCCACATAAACGCAGATCATGTCCTGACCTTTCTGGTTTATGATAGTGTCAAGGGCGATTGCAGTTTTACCTGTCTGACGGTCGCCGATGATAAGCTCTCTCTGTCCTCTGCCGATGGGGATCATTGAGTCGATAGCCTTGATACCTGTCTGAACAGGCTGATGTACGGGCTGTCTTTTGATGATACCGGGGGCAACTTTTTCGATAACGTCGAACTCTTTAGTATCGATGGCGCCTTTGCCGTCGATGGGCTGTCCGAGTGCGTTAACCACACGTCCGATGAGTGCTTCGCCGACGGGAACGGAAGCGATTCTTCCTGTTCTTTTAACCGTGTCGCCTTCACCGATGTGCTGGTAATCTCCCATAATAACTAAACCGACATTGTCCTGCTCAAGGTTGAACACGATGCCGTAAACTCCGCCGGGAAGCTCAATAAGCTCTCCCGCCATTGCATTGTCGAGACCATATACTTTGGCGATACCGTCACCGGCTGTGATGATGGTACCGACTTCCTGCATCTCAACTTTCTGGTCGAAGTTTTTAATCTGATCACGAATGATCTGGCTTATCTCTTCGGCTTTGATCTGCATTAGCCAATCTCCTTAAATTATTTATACCAACTGTTCTTTTATCTTATTCAGCTGTCCCCTGACGCTTGCGTCATAAAGACTGCTCTCCACCTGAGCGATAACACCGCCGAGGATGGAGGGATCAACATTTTCCGTAATAGTAATTTTCTTACCAGTAATTTTGTCCAGAACCGCTTTCAGAGTGCTTTTTGATGCTTCATCCATTGCAGTTGCAACTGTGATGACCGCTTCGGCCTCTCCTTTTGCTTTTCTGTCCATTGCCTTAATTTCAGATGAGATAAGCTCAAGCAGGCTGAGCCTGTTTTTGCTCACAAGAAGTTTAAGGAACTTGTAAAGGAATTCATCGATCATTCCTTTGGATTTCAGAACATCAACAACAGCCTGTTTTTCGGCTTTGCCTATGAGCGGGCTTTTTATGAGTGTTTTGAAATCGGCGGACTGTTCAGAAGCGGCACTGACAGCTGAAAGCTGTGCAATAACCTGCTCCAGTTTGTTTTCAGCCTTTGCCTCCTGAAAAAGAGCATCGGCGTAGCGTGCGGCAACTATATTCTCTTTCACCCTGCCACCTCGATCTTCTTAACGTATTCATCAAGAAGTTTTTTCTGCTTGTCGGCGTCAAGTTCTCTGCCGATTTTCGCTTCTGCTGCGGAGATAGCCGCCATGACGGCATCTTTTTTCAGCTGAACCTTGGCTCTCTTAAGCTCGGAATCGATGAGGTGCTCAGCGAAAGATTTCAGTTTTTCCGCCTGTTTGGCAGCATCTTCCAGAATCATAGCTTTTTCTGCTTCAGCTGCTTTCAGTGAGTTTTCTTTCATCGTCTCAAGGTCTTTTTCGAAACCTTTCATCTTGATCTCATACTCGGCAAGCTCCGCCTTAGCCTTCTCAGCCGCATCCTGTGCGTCTTTGATTGCTTTTTCGATGTCAGCGGTTCTCTTGTCAAGGAATTCAAGAAGAGGTTTTTTAGCGACTTTAACAAGGATAACAACGAGCAGGACGAACACAACCGCTCTGTAACCGAAGTTTTTCCAGAGTGCGTGCATGTCCGGTGCGTGCTCGCCGCCTTCAGCAGAGGCGTGGGCAGCAAAGGACATAAGTCCGATCGATAGTGCTGTAAGAACCTTTTTCACTATATCCCCCTAAAGGTATTATGCGGAAAGCATTATTCTGTCTGCGATAAGATCGGAGATCTCTTTCACCATGGCATCCATCTCAGTTTTAGCTTTGGCGGATTCGGCCTGGATCTCTGTGCGGGCGGCAAGAATTTTCGCATCGATGTCGGCTTTAACAGCGGCAACCTGTGCGTATGCCTCTTTGGACGCTTCGTCTTTGATCTTTTTGTGATAGTCTGCAAGCTCGGCTCTCATCTGAACCATTTTTTCAGTGTAGTCGGCTTTGTACTGTTCAACTTTTGCTTTAAGAGCCTCAGCCTCACTCTTCATACCTTCGATTTTAGAGTCTCTGGTGTTGACGGTGCCCATCACGGGATCGAGGATCATCTTCTTTGCTATGAAGATTATAACAAGAAACTGAACGATTTGAATGGCAAGAGTATAGTCGATGTACAGCATGGACGCAATCCCCTCCGATAGGTCTGAATTTATAAAACGGTATTCTGTATACAGTGTACAAGTCAGAGAATTTTTATCAAAACTTGCTGTATAAGTCAACACATACTTTGCCCTTTTATACTTGAAAAATCAAGCGGAGAAACCATGCCGCCCCATGAAAAAAATTCACACAATTTTATGGTTGCAACAGTTCAAAATTTATCAAATAATATGTGAAATTCTTTTAAGGGTGGGAGCAATGGCGGATAAATCAGCATATGTTGCGGATCAGCTGGGACAAATTGTCACCTCTGTTCTTAAAAAAATGGCGGCGGACAAGTCGAAAGTCTCCTCTTCCACCATATCGAATTATCTCAATAACAGCGAGGAGTTCAGAAAACTGGTTCACACCGCAATGACGGGCGGCGATAAATCCGATGTTTTAAAATACGTTAACCCTCTTCGCGGGTTTGTACCCGATCACAACCTCAAGGCTGTTGAGGAGATGGTCTTCTCGCCGGACAAAACTCATGACGAGACAATGTCTGCCCTGCTTAAGTCATTGTCGGATCACCTTCTCTCACTGGAGAAGAAACAGCATAAATTCAGCTCGTTCATAGACGACGTCTTTTCAAAGTTCGTAAACCTTCAGGCGGAGCTGACCAGCAGTCTGGGTCACAACATTGAGTTTGTGGAAAAAGACCTCGCAATGGACAAAAAACTGCTGAATGAGGCTCAGGACATGCACCGCATCCTCAGAAGCGAGGATTCCATAGAATATCTTAAATCAAAGATGCTGGATTCATTCTCCTCATTCGTCAACACCTTCGACCAGAAGACCGTTACCAAAAAGGATCATCTGGGAACCATCGCAAAGGAATATTCTTCTGTTAATCAGGAGCTTGAACAGTATAAATCTCAGGTGAGCCAGCTCCAGAACGATCTGGAAAAATACAAGAACGAATCCGTTCAGGATCACCTCACCGGGCTTTTCAACAGAAAATATCTGGATATGAAGCTGTCGGAGGAGATCGACAGATTCAAGAGGATGGGCACTCCGTTCAGCGTTGTAATGGCCGACATTGACAAGTTCAAAAGCATAAATGACACCTACGGTCACCAGATAGGCGATCAGGTGCTGAAACATATGTCGCAGATAATAAAAGAGACAATCCGCAAGACGGATTTCGCCTTCCGCTACGGCGGCGAGGAGTTCGTGATTATTCTCATCAATGCGGATGTCAGAAACGCAACCCTGATATCCGATCAGATACGAAAAAAACTGGAAGCCACCAACTTCAGCCTGAAAGACGGTTCATTCTGCGTGACATCCAGCTTCGGCGTGGCACAGTTCCGTCCTGAGGACACTGCGGAATCAGTCATAATGGCCGCCGACAGCAGACTTTACACCGCAAAACAGTCCGGAAGAAACAGGGTGGTAAATCAGTAGCCGAATAGAAGTGGCAATGCCCTCATTTGCTAACTTGGAAGACTGCTTCGCTACGCTCGCAGTGACGGGAATTGTTCTTCTCTGTTAGTGTTTAGATGCAAGCTATACAAGGAAGATGAGTGAGACGAGCAAAAGCGTACGTACTCTGTACGTGTTGCGAGTGAGCGATATCTGACGCCGTAGAGCGATGCATATAAGCACTAAGCTATAGGATCATTCCGTCGTATGCAACATAGGTATTACTGAACAGCCTCCTCGCCAGAATATGCATCTCATCCAGCATGATGTCGTCATAATCCGGATTGTGATGTGCCAGAACGAGGTTTTTGACCTTAGCCTTTTTAACGAACTCAATCCCCTGCTGAAATGTTGAGTGACCCCAGCCCACTTTGCTCATAGCGCCGTTGCCGCCCGCATATTCGTCGGGATAGTAGGTTGTGTCGTAAATGAGGTAGTCGCAGCCGTAGGCAAACTCTATGAGGAAGTCGTCAACGGGTGTGCCGTGTTCGTAGTCGGATGTGTAGAGTATCTTTTTATCGGGGAACACTATTTTGTACATAAGAACGCCGTCGGGATGGTTGCCCTCCGCCGAATGTACGCAGATATCGCCGAAGCAGAACTGGTCGCCGCCCTCGATGAGGTTCAGCTTTATCTCAGCTCTCAGCTTGGTTTTGGGCACCGGAAAAAAAGGCGGATTGAACAGCACGTCCAGAATATCGGTTGAGTGCAGTGTCTCCTTGTTTTCCAGATAGATGTTTATCTTTTTTCCCGCATGATAGAACGCCTGAAATATAGGCATCCCCACAATATGATCCCAGTGGAGGTGGGAAAGAAATATATGAAATTCTTCAAAATTGTTATATTTATTAAGGCTCATAAGCCCTGTGCCGCCATCGAAGATGAGGCATGAGCGTTCATCGATGGGTGCCATCAGGCAGGTGGTGTTTCCGCCGTATTTAACGAATTTCTGCCCCGAAACGGGCAGAGTACCCCTTGTGCCTAGCAGGTAGAGCATCCGAACCTCTTTCTAAGGGTAACGTGATTACCTTTATCGTTATATTTTACTTCGTCGAAATACATCCTGGTGATAAGAATGCCCCGTCCGTGGAGTTTTAGAAGACTTTCGGGATCTGTGGGATCGGGCAGGCTGTCCACATCGAACCCCTCGCCTTCGTCCTCCAGACTCATTTCCAGACCGTCGGCATCAACGTAGAACTTAAAAACAGCATACTTTGCCATACACACGGCATCGTTCAGTCTGGAGTTGACCAGTTCGTAATAGGTGCCGGATTCGGTGGCACTCATCTTCTCTTCGCCTGTAATGCCGAGGTTTCCGTGTTCGATTGCGTTTGTAAGCATCTCCGCAAGACCGACCCTGACCTTTTCCAGAGACTGAAAATTCAGGAAGAACACGAAATCTTTCGTAAGGGCATAAACAATGCGCTCAACGTTGAAGATGTCGTTTTTGATTTTGAATGATTTGTTGAGAAAAACAGGAGTAACGGCGGCCAGACTGGATTCGAAAGAGCCGTTATGGATAACGGCATCTATCAGAAGCCTGAGATGGATCATCTGAAAATCTTCGGGAAGAAAAAACACTCCGCAGTCTTTCGGCCTGTCCTTTCCGACATAGCAGACTCTGATATCTTTTATGCCTTCCGGATAAAGGGCTGCGGGGTCATCCGTCAGATAAAGCACTGTCGCAACGTCATAGACGAACTGCGATGGATCGCCGATGCACTCCTCCTGAAACCTCTCAAGACCGCAAAATTCTGTGACCTTTTCCAAGAGGTTGCTATCATTGATGAAACATGCTATTTTTTTCATGTATCGATTATACCACAAAGATTTTCCGCAGGTCAATAATGTTACAAATTAAAGAAATTTTCAGAAGCTACGACATACGGGGAGTTTACGGAGATAAGCTGACAGAGGGGCTGGCAGAGGCTGCGGCAAAGGTTTTTGCAGAACATGTGCGGCAGGAGACGGGTAAAAAACACCCGCTTATTTCGGTGGGTCGTGACGTGCGTTTTTCCTCAAAACCTCTGGCGGACGCAGTTGCAAAAGGTCTGTCCGATGCCGGAGCCGACGTTCAGATTCTGGGCGTATGTCCTTCGCCGCTGACCTATTTCTCCATGTACTGCACCCCTGCGGACGGCTACGTCATGGTGACCGGAAGTCACAATCCGCCTCAGTTCAACGGACTGAAGGTTGGAACTAAGCACACTGTCTATCATACCGACAAAATAATGCGGATTTACGACGACATAGCGGCGGAAAGATTCCCTGTGTCGGAATATAAAGGCAAAATATTTGAATTTGACATAGTGACCGCCTATCTTGAGGAGATGAAGAGCCTGTTTGCAGGACTTAAGACGGATATGGCGGGAATGGATATAAAGATCGTTGTGGACAGCGGAAGCGGCACGGCATCAAACATTGCTCCGGAGCTTTTCGGCTGGCTGGGTGCGAAGGTTTTTCCGCTTTACTGCACAGAGGACGGAAACTTCCCCGGACACCATCCCGACCCTACAGTCGAAAAGAACATGGCCGAAGCCAGAGAGCTTCTGCTGAAAGAGAAGGCCGACCTCTGCGTAGGGTTTGACGGCGATGCCGACAGACTGGGTGCACTGGACAGCACAGGCCGGATGATATGGGGCGATGAACTGCTCTGCATCTTTGCGGACGATATCGCAAAGGACAATCAGGGCAACAGAATAGTGGCGGATGTCAAGGCCGGACAGGGGCTGTATGAGTTTATAGCCGCAAAAGGCATGCATCCCGTTATGTATAAATCCGGTCACTCCATGATAAAAGAGAAGATGAAGGAGGAGGACGCCGTCATAGGCGGGGAGATGAGCAGTCATTTCTTCTTTGCCGACAGCTACTACGGCTATGACGACGGGATATACGCCTCACTCCGCCTGCTTCAGGCCTATGTTAACGGCAAAAGGAGCGGGAAATTTTCTGTTTCGGCGGATATGACGGCGGAGATTCCCAAGTATGTCAACACACCTGAGATAAGAGAACCTTATCCGGACGATAAAAAATTCGGTCTGATAACGGAACTTTCAAAGCTGTTCGGGCAGTACCTTGCAGAGGGCTCACACGGAGTGAGGGGCATAAACGATATCGACGGCATAAGGGTTCAGTTTGAACACGGCTGGGCACTGGTTCGTGCCAGCAACACGGAGCCTCTGCTTGTGACACGGTTCGAGGCTGAGAACGGCGCAGAACTTGACAAAATAAAAGAGATTATCCACAGAGAACTGGAAAAACTGAAATGATAGAAAGAAAAAAAACACGACAGATAAAGATCGGCGATGTGGCTGTGGGCGGCGGCACACCTGTCAGCATACAGTCCATGACAAATACCGACACAAGGGACACGGAAGCCACCATAGCCCAGATACAAAGGCTTGAGGCCGCAGGATGCGAGATAGTGCGCTGTGCGGTGGTGGACGAGAACGCCGCAAAGGCTTTCAGGACCATCCGTGATGCGGTCAGGATACCCCTCATAGCCGACATACATTTCGATTATAAACTCGCCATAGCCTCAATGGAACACGGGGCGGACGCAATCCGCATAAACCCCGGAAACATAGGCTCAGCGGAGCGTGTCAGAGCCGTTGTCGATGCCGCAAAGGCAAACGGCTCGGCAATACGGGTGGGCGTTAACGCAGGATCCCTTGAAAAAGACATTCTGAAAGAACACGGAATAACCGCCGAAGCACTGGTCAAGTCGGCGTTCCGCCACATCAGACAGATTGAGGAAATGGGATTCTACGACATGAAGATAAGCCTCAAGGCAAGCAGTGTCCCCCTGACCTATCAGGCATATACGCTGTTCGCCGCTCAGTCGGACTATCCCCTGCATATAGGAGTCACCGAGGCAGGAACCTTTTTTGCAGGTACTGTGAAATCATCCGCAGGCATAGGCGCACTGCTTTTAAACGGCATAGGCGACACACTTCGGGTATCGCTCACAGGTGATCCCGAACAGGAGATCCGTGTTGCATGGCAGCTTCTGAACGCACTTGAAATACGCCGCAGAGGCCCCGAAATAATCTCATGCCCCACCTGCGGGCGCACCGAGATAGGACTTGAAGCACTTGCAGTTGAAGTTGAAAAGCGGGCATCCGTCCTCAACGACACCATCAGCATAGCAGTTATGGGCTGTCCGGTGAACGGTCCCGGCGAAGCGAAACACGCAGACTACGGAATCGCCGGAGGCAGAGGACTGGGCATAATCTTCAAAAAGGGCGAAGCAGTTAAAAAGGTTCCGGAGGCCGAACTGGTTCGGGAACTGTTCGAAATAATAAAAAATGACGGCATAAGCTAGCTTCACTTTGATTTATGTTTAATTATGGTTTAGAATAAATCAGTTCCAACCGGAGGATCAGAGTGAATCTTGCAGAACAGCTGGCCAAAGCCGCCATATTTGAAACCACAGAAAAGAACGACCTTGAAAGACTTGCAAGTTTCTGCAAGGTCAAAAAGTTTGCCAAAGACGAGGTTGTCTTCCATGAAGGCGATGTCGGCACCGACCTGTATGTCGTCACATCCGGAAGCTTCCGTGTGGTTCTGGTTGACGGCAACGGGGACGAGATAATCCTCTCGCTCATTCGGCCCTGCGGAGTTGTGGGCGAGATGAGCATGATAGACGGTCTCGGCCGCACAGGAACACTCATCGCCGACGAACTCTCCGAAATAATCCTCATCCCGCGAAAAGCTCTGAACGAACTTCTCCAAAAAGATTTCAATGTGACACTCTACCTTCTGGAAACTCTGACCGAACGGCTAAGAAAAGCGGACGAGCTTATCGAGTCGCTGGCGTTTCTGAATGTTAAGGAACGCATAATGAAATTTCTTCTGGACAGTGTTAAAGGGGAGCAGGAGCCCCAGAACGGCTATTTCACCATAAGAAAGTACACCCATCAGGAGCTTTCAAACATGATCGGTGCATCCAGAGAGTCTGTGACCAAGTGTCTGAAGATACTTTCACTGGAAGGAGCCATCAAAGTGAAGGATGACTGCATGCAGGTTAAAGAACCCGTCATTCTTTATTGAATTTCTTCTCCACAAAGCGCAGACAGTGAACACCCGATGACTGATAAACACGGACAGAGGGCAGCACATCAGTTTTGAACCCCATTGCCCGACACCCGTAGGGATGGGTCTTTTCCCATGTAATGTAAAAATGCACGCATTTACGGCAATTTATCCTTTCCAATACCGCCTCCGGATATTATATGTATTCCAAACAGCAATCCAAATCAAGGGGAGAAATTATGTTTATAAATTACCGACCCGAACAGCTTGCTGATGCTAAAACCGAGCTTGACAGCATCCTGAAAAGCAACAGAGAGACCATCGACAGCCTGTTGAAACAGGAGAACAGAACATACAGAAACTTCATCAGACCGCTGATGGAGACCGATATCCGTATCAACGAGTTTTTTACTCCCGTTTCCCACGTCAACTATGTGAATAACACGGAAGAGACGCAGGAAGTTTATAACTACTGCATGCCGGAAATAACTAAATACGGCACGGAAACCGCACAGCGTAAAGACATTTACGATGCTGTGTCCGCAGTTTACGAAGCCGAGAAGAAGACCCTTACACCGGAACAGACAAAGGTTCTGGAAAACATGCTGAAAGGATTCAGGCTCTCAGGCGTTCACCTGCCGCAGGAGCAAAAGGCCAGACTCATGGAGATAAACCTTGAACTGACACAGCTTTCCACAGACTTTTTTCAGAATATACTGAAAGACACCGACTCTTTTGAATATATCGTCACAGACGAAAAGGACGTGGCAGGTATTCCCGAACCCGACCTGAAAGTCGCCAGATGCGACGAGGGCTGGTGTTTCACCCTTAAAATGCCCAGCTACACAGCCTATATGACCTATGGCCCCAACCGAGAGATACGGGAAAAGCTCTACCATGCCTTCACCACCCGTGCGCCGCAGAACGCCGAAATAATCGAAAAAACACTTAAACTGCGCAAGGAGGAGGCGGAGATACTGGGCTTTCGCAGATTCAGCGACCTTTCCCTTGAGCGCAAGAACGCAAAATCACCGGAAGAGGTGATCTCTTTCCTGACGGAGCTTGCGGAAAAGGCCGAAAAACAGGCGGTTGAGGAGATGGAGGAGTTGAAAAAACTGGCTCAGCTCCCCGACACCGCAAGTTACGACACGGGATTCTACGCAGAAAAACTGCGCCGCATAAAATGCGGATACAACGAACAGGAATACCGCCCCTATTTCGAACACCACAGTGTCGTTAAAGGCCTGTTCGACTTTACGGAAAAAATATTCGGAATCTCCTTCGTTCAGGTTGACGTTCCTGTCTGGCACGAAACAGTAAAAGTCTACGACATATACAAAAACGGTGAGGTATTCGCAAGGATATACACCGATATGGAAGTCCGCAAAGGCAAGCGGGACGGCGCATGGATGAACAACTGGCAGACAAGGCGCATAAACGCAGAAGGCAGGCTTGTGCCTGCAACCGCTATCATATGCGGCAACTTTCCCCATGCAACAGAGGACAGCCCCTCGCTTCTGCGCCACAGCGACGTGGTTACCCTTTTCCACGAGATGGGGCACGCCCTGCACCACCTGCTCTCAGAAGTTGACGAAGCTGATGTCAGCGGTGTCAACGGTGTGGAATGGGATGTCATCGAGTTCCCCTCGCAGTTTTATGAGCTGTTCGCATTCAACCCCGATGTGCTGAAAATGTTCTCAAAGCACTGGCAGACGGGGGAAGTGCTCCCAGATGAGATGATAGCCAGACTGGACGGTGTGCGCACCTTTATGTCGGCGACGGGAATGCTCCGCCAGATCGAGTTCGGACTGTTCGACATGACAATCCATGCTGACGCATACACAGCGGATGAGGTTCAGCGGATTCTTAATGACATAAGAAAAAAGACGACCGTAATTCAGCCGCCGGCGTATAACAAGTTCCAGCACGGATTCAGCCACATCTTCTCCGGAGGCTATGCGGCCGGATACTACAGCTATAAATGGGCGGAACGCCTGTCATGCGATGCCTACGGGATATTCACCGAAAAGGGTGTTTTCAATGCCGAGGTCGGCCGCAGCTTCCTTGAGAACGTTCTCAGCAAAGGCGGCAGCGGGGATATGATTGAATTTTTCAGAAAATTTGCCGGAAGAGAACCGGACAGCAGAAGCCTGCTGAGGGTCAACGGCATAAGATAACAGAAAAGGCAGTCCGAAAAGACTGCCTTTTTTAATTTGTACAAAGTTAATGAGATTGCCACGTCACTGCGAGCGTAGCGAAGCAGTCTCATCACGGTGGTGTGCTTGAAACTTCAGTTTGTCATCAGTCTGAAGGCAGTCGAAGAGACTGCCTTTTTATTTAGCTGAATATGAATTCATTAACAAGTGCTCCTGATAACACAGATAATAAAACGATATGTTTAATAATGAGCAGTTACTTGACAATTAAGTAATATTATGTTATAATGCTTGAATGTTTGGCAAAAGCCAAAAAACAGGAGGTTAGATGATATGCGAAATTAACATAAGAATAAGCGCTAGCTTTACGCTATTTGACGTAACGCTAAGCCATAAAGGGGCAAAAATGTATAGTTTTTTAAGAAAATTAGTCATCTTTACTATCATGACTATTTATCCAATAACTACTAGCCTTGTTCATGTTGATAAAATTGAAGTGCAATTCAACTACATCAACAAACAAGAAGTACACAATTACTAACGTAACTTGCTTAGAAGAGGTCGTTGTTAGGAGGCAACGACCTTACTTCTGAATTAATATACTTTCCTATAGCTTCTGTCAACTAAAATATCACTGTTAGAACATTTATCCAAATACTACACACTAAGTACTTTACAGATGACTGCAAGAACTATAGCGAGATGTATACTCAGCGCTACCTCTTACTTACTGTATTAAACACCCACTTACTACTATATACATTTATCGGGTATCGGGAAATCCAGATCAAACAGCTTCCACGAATTCTTCACATACTCAAAAACCTTCTGAACGGACTCGCTGTCGTAAAACTCCTTATCATAGTCCTCAAACTCGAAGAAGGAGGTCTCCTCAGCTCTGGAGCCGTATCTTGTTTTTTCGAACACATTGTTGATATATCCGGTCATGTTCTCGCCGTATTCAACAACGGTGATATCGCCCAGAGGTCTGCAGTCACGCACAATTGAGGAATACAGATTTCCCCACATAGACATGGTCTCCATGTGCTTCTCTCTGGTCATTTCGCCTTCAACGCCGGAGGTAAGAGTTATGGCTCCGGGGTGGCGCACGGTGACGATATATTTCGCCTGCTTGCCGAACAGAAAGTTCAGCAGTTTAACGCCGTATGACAGTGCGGAGCTTTTCAGGAAAACGTTTTCGCAGTCCTGTGCCTCACGGTTTACGTATACGAGAAACTGGCAGAGCTCGAAAAGTGCATTGTTAAAGTTCCAGGGCAGTCTCCAGCCCATATCAAACTCTGAAAAAGGGTTCTGCTGGATGAAGATAGCGTTGGGCATGCTGTTGTGGGTCATTGAGAGCAGAAGACGCTCCCACGGCCAGCCGTATGCGGAGGACACTGCGTTGTAGACGGTTGTGCCGCCTGTGCGGGGCATGCCGAGGATGAAGTTGAATTTTTTACCTGCCGTATAGGGGCGCATGGCGTCAACATCTCTTCTGGTGATTGCCTGAAACAGTTTTACGGTCTCCTGCATGAAGTCATGGAGTTTTTCGTGATATTCCTTCGTCTGCTCGGCTGCTTTAACGATCTCAAGGTTCTTCTGAGCTATCTCACGCTGTCCGTTGTCGTCCATTCCTTCAACGAGAACAGGAGCCCAGGACTCGACCGGGTTGACTCCTGCAATATATTCTATGGTGCCTTTTGCGATAGGCACTTCCATGGTAGTCGTCATGTTTATGGTTCTGGGGTTTACTCTCTTTTGTTCCTGCATAATGCTTCCTTTTTTAGTTTCGGTGGGAAATCTTATACCGACACAGGGTCAATATCAATATTTTATTGCCTGTAATGGCAAAAAAACAGCATCCACCCTTTACACTCCGCCTGCTTTCGGATAAAAACTATAGATTACGGGAGATTTTTCTATGTTCAATCAATACGCAAAAGACAGGATAATCCTTTTCGACGGTGCAATGGGCACCTCCATACAAAAATATGAGATTTCCGACGAAGTCTGGCAGGGAAAGCAGGGTTGCAGCGAATGGCTGAACCATGCCGCTCCGGATATCATCCGTGAGATACACGAGCAGTATCTGACGGCGGGTGCTGACGTTGTCGAGACCAACACTTTCGGCGGAACCGAGCTTGTAATGTCCGAATACGGACTGGAGGCCATGACCTATGAGCTGAACCTGAAAGGCGCACAGATTGCCCGTCAGGCCGCCGACAAATACGGAAAATTCGTTGCAGGTTCCATAGGCCCCGGAACCAGACTGCCCAGTCTCGGCCAGATAAGCTATGATGAGCTGTTCACAATGTACAGGTCACAGGCGGCGGCTCTTCTTGAGGGCGGGGTCGACCTGTTCATAATAGAGACCTGTCAGGATCTTCTCCAGATAAAGGCCGCTCTGAACGCCGTGCTTGAAACTGCACCTGCGGGCTTCCCCGTTATGGTGTCGGTGACCGTTGAGCAGAACGGTACGATGCTAATGGGAAGCGACCTTTCGGCCGTTGCCGCCGTGATCCGTGACTATCCCGTTTTCTCGCTTGGTCTTAACTGCGCAACAGGCCCCGACCTGATGCACCATCCCGTTGCAAACCTCTCCAAAAACTTCGGCGGCAGAATCTCATGTCTGCCAAACGCAGGACTGCCAGAAAACAGGGGCGGAAAAATGATCTATTCCATGACGCCCGAACGCATGGCGGAGATCATGGAGGGGCTGATCAAAGAATTTCCCGTGTCGGTTCTGGGCGGATGCTGCGGAACCACACCCGACCACATAAAAGCTCTGCGTCCCCTTGCGGACAGATACAAACCCCTCGCGCCAGCCGCCGCTGAATACACAGGCGAATGCGCAAGCCTCTATTTTTCAACGACCATTACCCAGTCCCCCGCACCCGCTCTCATAGGCGAACGTGCCAACGCAAACGGAAGCAAGGCCTTCCGTGAACTGCTCCTCAAAGATGACCTTGAGGGCATGCTGGCGGTTGCAAAGGAGCAGGAGGATACGGGAGCGCACTTCACCGATATCTGCGTGGCATACGCCGGAAGGAACGAAAAGGAGGACATGAGACAGTTCATGCTCCTTCTGAACAAAACCCTCACAGCCCCGGTAGTGATAGATTCCACAGAACCTGACGTTGTTGAGATGGCACTGAAACACTATGCAGGAAAGCCCGTCATAAACTCCATCAACTTCGAGGACGGCGGCGAAAAACTCCACAAAATACTGAAAACTGTTAAAAAACACCCGTCAGCAGTCATAGCCCTCACCATCGACGAAGAGGGAATGGCCATGACAGCGGACAGAAAATTCGCAATAGCTGAAAGAATATACAAGGTTTTCACCGAAGAGTACGGACTTAAACCCGAAGACCTAATCTTCGACCCCCTCACCTTCTCCATAGGCAGCGGGGACATAACCCTCACCGATGCGGCAATTCAGACAATCGAAGCAATCCGCAGGATAAAAACCGAGCTGAAAGGCGCAAAAACTGTGCTCGGACTCTCTAACATTTCGTTCGGTCTGTCCGCCGCCAGCCGGCCTCTGCTGAACTCCGTCTTCCTCCACGATGCGGTGGCCGCAGGGCTTGACATGGCCATCGTCCATGCATCAAAAGTCATTCCCGAATCAATGATAGACGCAGACGATATGAAGCACTGCAAGGCTCTGCTGAACGGCGAAGAGGGCGCACTGAACGCCTTCATCGAATATTTTTCATCTAAAGAGGGCGTTGAAAAGCAGGAGGAAAAGCTTAACCTCCCCGCAGACGAGATGCTCAAACAGCACATAATGAAGGGCAAGAAGGCCGGACTGGACACTGTTCTGAACGAACTGCGCCAGACCCACAAGCCCATAGACATAATAAACGACATAATGCTCCCCTCAATGCAGGCGGTGGGCGAACTGTTCGGTGCAGGCAAAATGCTCCTTCCCTTCGTTCTGCAGTCAGCAGAGGTAATGAAGGCCGCAGTGGGACTGCTTGAGCCTTACATGGAGAAGAGCGATGCCCAGTCCAGAGGGACTGTTGTCCTTGCCACCGTAAAAGGCGACGTGCACGACATAGGCAAGAACCTTGTGGATATCATACTTTCGAACAACGGTTTTACAGTACACAACCTCGGCATAAAAGTGCCTGTTGAAGAGATGATAAGAAAGGCTGTTGAGGTCAAGGCGGACGCAATCGGAATGAGCGGTCTGCTGGTGAAGTCCACGAACATAATGAGAGAGAACATTGAAGAGCTGATGCGCCAGAATGTAAGCACGAAGGTGCTTCTGGGCGGTGCGGCTCTCACAGAGAAATTTGTGGATCAGGACTGCAAACCCATCATGCCCGGCATGGTGCACTACTGCCGTGACGCTTTTGATGCTCTCAAAGTGCTCGGAGGCGGCGAATCCGGTGCAAAGGCATCCGAAAAACCCATGAAAGAGGCAGTTCAGAAGGTTTCAAAAGTACGCAGACCTGAGCTTGGCGATATCCCCGCCGTTCCTTTCTACGGCACACGCTCCGTCACAGACATCAGCCTTGATGAAGTGCTTGAGTATATGAATAAGCTGGCGCTCTTCAACCACAGATGGGGATACAGCCGCAAGAACATGGCAGAGAACGAATATTCGGCAATGCTGAAAGAGACTGTTTATCCCGAATACGAAAAGACTGTCGCCCGTGTCAAAGCGGAAAATCTTGCTGAACTGTCCGCCAGATACGGCTTTTATGCATGCAACAGCGACGGCGACAGACTGATAGTATATAAAGACGATACGGACGAAGTGCTCTCTGTTTTCGAATTTCCCAGACAAAATATCGAAGGCGGAGTGTGCATATCAGACTATTTCCTGCCCGTTTCATCAGGCAGAAAGGACGTTGTGGCCTTCCATCTGGTCACAGCGGGACACAAGGCCGAAAAGCTCTGTAAACAGCTGTTCGAAGCACATGAATACAAAGAATATTACCAGTACCACGGCTTTTTCACGGAGCTGACGGAGGCACTGGCGGAATATTTCCACAAACAGGTAAGGGCTGAACTCGGAATCGGCGGTAAAGACGCAAAATCCGCCCACGGAATCATCTCTCTGCAATACAGCGGCCGCAGATACAGCTTCGGCTATGCGGCATGCCCCGACCTTGCACAGAACGCACAGCTCGACAGTTTCCTGAACTTTGAGGAAATAGGCGTGCACCTCACCGAAAATTACGAAATGGTGCCGGAATACTCAACCTGTGCTATAATTGTTCATAACCCTACGGCTGAGTATTTTGTGGTTTGACAACACGGCTGAGTATTTTGTGGTTTGACAACAAATGAAGAATGAGACTGCTGCGTCATTACATTCCTCGCAGTGACTGTTTCAGTCATTGCGAAGCACACAAGGGCTGTGGCAATCTCATAACTAATATGTATTTTTTGTCAAACTCTTCAATTCAGACAAAATTAGTTTGATTTAATATAAAACTTATGGTATACACTAAACATAAACCATAACAAATAGGAGGACGACATGGCTATTGGAGAACTTGTTAAATCCGCAGATTTCAAATCAGAGAAGCACGTTCCTGTTCTTGTGCTCCCCGAAAAAATCGTTGCAGGCGAGGCTTTCACAGTGGAAGTTTCCGTTGGGAAAGAGATCGCCCACCCCAACACAACAGAGCATTTTATCAACTGGATATCAGTCTACTTCAAGCCTGAGACAGGCAACCTTATAAACGTTGCAAGATTCGAATACCTTGCACACGGCGAATCTGCCGCAGGAGCAAATCAGGGACCCGCATATGCAGACCCCTGCTCGGTTTTCAAGCTGAAACTGACTCAGCCCGGCAAACTAATCGCCACTTCCTACTGCAACATCCACGGCCTGTGGGAAAGCGAAGCGACTGTAGCGTTCTAATCAAGAAACAAGATACGATATTATAAGAAAACCCGCTCAGCCGAGCGGGTTTTTTTTGTTTCTGAATTCTTTATTAATTGCTGTTAAGACACGAGCAGTACAAGGAAGGCTTTTTGAGAGGGCTGCGAGCATACGTTGCAGTATGTGAGCAGTTCCGAAAAAAACTGACGCAGTAATGCGACGTATATAAACGGCAACCTAACTCACGGCGGCCAGGTTCTTGGCTACCAGCTTAGTATACTCATGCTCCTCGCCGTATATCTCTTTATAAATATCGTGGGCTGTGGTGAGAAATTCCCTCGCCTCGTCCTTCTTGCCGATTCTGAAAAGAAGTTCGCCGAGGTTGTTCATTGCGGCGGCGGCGGAGATGCTCCTTTCGCCCCCTATCTCCTTTTTGATGTCCAGAGCCTTTTCATAGTACTCCTGCGCACGTTCGAACTGCCCCATGCGTGAGGTTATGAAACCCATGTTGTTAAGCCCCACGGCTGTTTTTTCGTGGCGGTCGCCGAACACGGTCTCGTATATCTGCAACGCTTTGAAATAGTAAGGCTCGGCATTTTTCAAATCACCCATGGCATATTTCAGCTGACCGAAGTTGGTGCATGAAACTGCTGTGCTTGGGTGGTTGGTGCCGTATATGTTCTGCTTGATGTTCAGAGCCTCATTATGCATGCTCTCTGATTTTTCAAACTCCTGAACCCGCTGATATGCCACGGCAAGGTCGTTTGCGGCGGCGGCTGTCATGCGGCTGTTGTCGCCGTATATCTTTTTTGTTTTGGTTATCAGGTCTTCGTACAGTTTTACGGCCTTACGGCTGTTTCCGTTCTTAAACACCACCTTTGCATAGTCGCCGAGACTTTTAACGGCCTCTTTGCTCATGGGACCCATGGTCTCATTGCGCACAGTGGTGAGCTTGTGATAGATGAGTGCGGCCTTTGCTATCTGCCCTGCGGCGCTGTATATCGAGGCCATGACCTCGTCCGCCTCAAGCCTTGCAGTGTCCTTAACATCCAGAGCTTTGTTATAGATCTCTTCGGCCTCGCCGAGCATCTGAATTGCACCCTCTCTGTCGCCCGCCATGTGGTAGAGCTTACCCAGCTTCAGAACGCTGTCTGCATAGTCTGCGCTCTTCTTGCCGTGGAACTGCTCCCGAATCTCCATCCCTTTTTTCATGATGGCTTCGGCGGCGGAGAAATCCCCCGTGTCTATGTAGAAGTTGGCAAGTTTGTTCATGAAGGGAACTGCATCCGAAGAGTTCTTGCCGGACTTCGCCTCTTCGGCCTCCAGTCTTTCGTGGAGTACCTTTTCGGCGGAGACCTGACGGCCTGATTTCAGATACATGAACGCCAGTTTATCGAAATATGAAGCAATCTGGGGATGAGTCTCGCCCAGAATGCCCGCTATGTGGCTTTTTGCCGCATCCAGCATATCCAGCCAGAAGTTGAAGAACTCAACAGTGTAGAACTTTTTCTCCAGTGTTGAGAACCATTCGACAAAGCCCTCTATCTCCATTATGTGCATGGCGTGGTGCACAGATTCTTTTATGTGATATGTCAGTTCCTTATAGTCGCATGCCGCCTCTGCCGAACCTATGTGGTAGCGGTAGATTGCGTAGTTTACGTTCTCCAGCAGGTCGGAATCCAGAACAGAGTGGCTGTGCATCCTGTAAAGGGGATGAACGCAGAAGAAGCCTGCACCCATATCGGTTATGAAACTGCGTGAGACCAGGCTCTGGAACAGTTCCGAAGCGTCCTTTGTGCCTGTGAACTCCTGTGCAACCGCTTTGAAAAGCCCTTCATCAAACACACGGCAGCAGCTTAAAAGCTTCGCCATGATGGATTCCGTGCTTTTCAGACTGCTCAGGCTCATGTGGACTATGCTCTGGGGGTTGCTTTCGAAAACTTCGGGGCCGGGTTCGTGCCCCTCATTGCTCTTAACCAGTTTATAGGTCTCAAGGCTGAACGCCGTCAGAGCGGGATGCCCATCGGTGTTCTCGAATATCAGCTCCGCCATGGAATCCCTTTCCAGTCCGTTTTTGCGGCAGAAAGCGGCGCATTCTGACTTGGACAGAGTGTCTATGTTTATCTCAGTGGAGACGTAGCCGTATTTATCAGACGATATCTGATCTTCTGAAATATATATCAGAGTTGAGCATCCGGCCTTTTCAGCCAGTTTTGTGACCCAGCTTACGCCGTGGTCATAGGCATCGAAAAGGTTTTCAGCGTTGTCGATTATCAGAACGGGTTCGAGGTTCGCAGTATTTTTTACGGCGGCAAGGCACGCCGCAAAGCTGTCCATACAGATCTGCCAGTTCATATGGTTGGGTTCTTTGAACATTCTGATTATCTGCGGGCGGACTTCCCTGTTGAACCACTCTTCGGAAAAGGACTTGCCCACTTCGTCGTACATGCTTCTGGTGAAGGTGTATTTTGAAGGGGATTTTGATATAACCTCGCTCATCATGGGGGAATTGTTTCTGAAATAGCACTCGGACTCGGTCTTCAGCTTTCCGTTTATCTTTTCGCTGCGAACCAGAACGGAGATGTCATACAGTGCGAAATAGTCCGCCGTTTCGCCGGAAACGCAGTCCCGAAGCTCTATAAGCCCCTGCTCAGGATAGCACGAGCAGGCTTTTTCCGCATCCATGTACATGACAAGGTATGAGTCTTTGCTCAGCTCTTTTCTCAGAAAATCGGCGAAAACTGTTCTGCCCGTTCCTTTGTGGCCGTATATGCTGAATATACGGTAGGTTTCGGAGATATCGGATTCCAGAGCCTCACGGACAGTGTCCAGCAGGCCTTCCCGTCTGACGGGGATGAGGTCGGATAAGTTCATGTCATCTCACTTTTTTTCCATCGGCTGTGTCCGCACCCGGACATACTGGGATGAAAAAATAGTTTTAATTGAAGTCATTATTTCAAGTTTATCTGTTTTCCTGATACTTTCAACAAAATTATCATAATATTCAGGCTGTTCCACCGTATATGAGTATCCGATGTCGTTTGCCTCGCTGGATGCCTTCTCCCTCTGGAACATCATCTGGCTCAGAAGTCTGTTCTTCGCCTTTTCGATGTTCTCATCGGTGAGATATTTTTCTATCTCTGAGGTGAGCTTCAGGATCTCGTCACGGACGGCATCGCCCTTGCCCGCCTGACAGTTGTATGAAAACAGGAAGGTTCCGGCATGCTTCATGCCGTAGTAGCCACCTGTTATGCTGTTTGCGAGGTCATTTTCGTGGCGGAACTTACGGTTGAGCACCGAAAACTCGCCTCCGGAGATTATCTCGCCCAGAATCTCCATAGCGAAAACGTCTATCTGTAATATGCTGAGCGCAGGGAATGCAACCACTCCGTATTCCTGATTTATATCTTTTTTAACAACGATATCCACAGGTTTGTCGAAGCTGTTCAGCCTGTCGTCCTCATATCTTTTCCCGACGGGAACGCTCCTCTTGTCGCTGTAATACTGTTTTGCGAGTTTAAGAACCTCGTCATAGGCTATGTCGCCCACAACCACCAGAGTCATGTTGTCCGGATGGTAGTATCTGTTGTAATAGTCCACCAGCATCTCACGGGTGAATGAGTTCACCGTGTCCTCAGTGCCTATTATCTCCCTTTCGTATGGACTGCCCTTGAACATCTCACGGAAAAACGTGGTCATCATTTCGGAGGTGGGTCTGTCCTTGCCCATTTTTATCTCCTGAACGACAACGGGTTTCTCCTTCTCTATCTCTTCGGGGATAAAGGACGCACGGAAAACCATCTCGCTGATGGTGTCAAACGCAACCTCGGCATTATATGAGGGGATGTTGATGTAGTAATAAGTGTAGTCCTTGCTGGTGGCGGCGTTCATCACCCCGCCCTTGCCCTCGACTATGGTGTCTATCTCGCTGGGTGCATATTTTCTGGTTCCCTTGAACACCATATGCTCAAGAAAATGGGAGATTCCGCTCTCCTTTTCCGTTTCGTTCACCGATCCGGTCTTCATCCATGTCTGCACGGAAACAACCTTTATGCCGGGAATATATTTGTAAATAAGCGTAACGTTATTGTCCAGCTTCGTCATCTCTTTCGCCAATGCAGAACCTCCAAAACAGAGTATAAAAGTAATAATCGCACAAATCAGTTTTTTATTTACCATCAGTTTTCTCCGAAGCTCCCTACCAGACGGGAGAACATGTCCGTCACAACGTTATAGGGCACGAGACTGTCAATGTCCCTGCTTCTCACTGACACCAGAAATGCGTTATAGTTCTCGAAAAACGTCCGTTCGGATGATTTAAGAGCCGCCAGTGCGCCTTTTCCTCTGAGACAGGAGAACGCAGCGGCACTCTTCTGTATCCCTTTGATGCGGTTCACAAGGCTCTCCATGTTCACCCTTTCCCATTCAGTTCGTATCTTAACTGATTTTATACCCGTTGTCAGCTCTGTAATGCTGAAAATGCTGTCCGCCTCATAATATGCGGTCAGGATATCCTTTATGGGTTTGCCTGTGGACAGGTGAATGTCAAAAATGTCGAACGCCGCTTTTGAATAGCGAACAGCTGCTATACGCACCGCCAGAGATTTCGGTATTCCGCTTCCGGTGAGGGTTTCGCACATGCGGACATAGTTCGCCTGAAGATCGTCCGACAGATACTTCGGAATACTCTTAACTATCTCGACAAAAACATCCCTGCTGTCTTTCAGAGCCTTTGCCCTGCTCTCGTCACAGATGCGCACGGTTGCAACCTTCATGCTCTTTTCAAGCTCGTTCATGGCGAAATATACGCCGTCGGACTGGGCTTTGCCGTCCAGAGCCTCAAGCTCTCTGCGAAGCTCTTTCAGGCTGAGGGCGTCTTCTGCAAGCATGTAGCCGTTCACCAGCCTGCCGAAATCTATGTTGTTGTTCCTGTAAAGTTCATAGAAGAATACGGGGCCTGTGCGGTTGATAAGCCTGTTAACTATGACAGTTGCGGCTATCTCACGGCGCAGTATGTGGTCGTACAGCTTTTCGCCGAACTTCTCCTGCATATCCTGCGGGTAGTAGCTCATGTATTCACGCTTAACAAGCTCGTTCTCAACGTCCAGCCCCTGCTCTATCTCTCCGTAGAGGAATATTTTCGAGTAGGCAAGCAGAACGCAAAGTTCCGGCCTTGTGGCGGGTTTGTCGCTGTCAACAAACTCTATCTTTTCGATGCGGAAGTCCAGAAGTCCTTTGTCCCGCAGATATTTTGCAAACTCACGATAGACCACCGAGTTCTGCTCGAATCCTCTCTGCGCCATGCTGACACAGCCGGACTGGAGATAGTTGTCACGCAGGACAAGGGATTCCACCTGAGAGGTGAGTTTTTTGATGTATCTGTTGCGGTCGGCCTCGTCTTTGATAAGTCCGTCCTTCATCAGTTTTGAGAACATTATTTTCAGGTTCACTTCGTGGTCGGACATATCCACGCCTGCGGAGTTGTCCAGCGCATCGGTGTTTATGCGGCCGCCGTTTTCGGCATACTCTATGCGTGCCTTCTGGGTGAAACCGAGGTTTCCGCCCTCGCCCACCACAACCGCACGAAGTTCTTTCGCCGTTATACGCACCAGATCGTTTGCGGGGTCGCCAACCTGCGGGTTTGTCTCGGTGGTGGCTCTGACATAGGTTCCGATGCCGCCGTTCCACATAAGCTCGGCACGCATCTTAAGTATCATCACCACTATCTCTTCGCCTGTGGCAAACTGCCTTTCGGTGTCCAGCATTCTGCGAACCTGCGGCGACAGCTCTATCTTTTTGGCGGCACGTTCAAAAATTCCGCCGCCTTCGGAGATTATGCTTCTGTCGTAATCCGCCCACGAGCCTGCGGGCCCCACGGCGAACAGACGCTGACGCTCGATGAACGATTTTTCGGCATCGGGTGTCGGGTCGAGGAAGATGTGCATATGGTTGAACGCCGCCTGAAGCAGTATCTTGCGGGACAAGAGCATTCCGTTTCCGAAAACGTCTCCGCCCATATCGCCGATACCGAAGACGGTGAACTCCTCTTTCTGGATATTCTTGCCCATCTCGCGGAAATGCCGCTTAACGCATTCCCAGCCGCCTTTGGCGGTGATACCCACTTTTTTATGGTCGTAGCCCACACTGCCGCCGGATGCGAAAGCATCGCCCAGCCAGAAATCCCTCTCAAGGGAGACCGAGTTTGCTATGTCGCTGAAAGCCGCCGTGCCTTTGTCTGCGGCAACAACCAGATAGGGATCTTTTTCGTCATATATCTTAACGTTGTCAGGATGAACGGTTTTTCCGCCTTTCAGGTTGTCCGTGACATCCAGAAGGGCTCGAATGTAGTTCTTGTACTGAGCAATTACGTTCTCTTTGTCTGCATTCTTGTCCTTATAGCGGGTTTTCACGATGAAACCACCCTTCGAACCCACGGGAACTATGACCGCATTCTTTACCATCTGGGTTTTCACAAGCCCCAGAATCTCGGTGCGGTAGTCGTCGGGTCTGTCGGAGAACCTCAGACCACCCCTTGCCACTTTGCCGCCACGCAGGTGTATTCCGTCCATCTGGGCGGAGTGTACGAAAATTTCATACAGCGGCTTGGGGTCGGGGATTATGTCAAGTTCACGGCTTTTCACCTTGAACGATATGTAAGCTCTTTCGGGCTTTCTGAAATAGTTCGTGCGGACTATGCCGCCGAGCACCTTTAGGTAGTATCTGAGAGCCTTGTCCTCTGCAACTGAGGCAACCTTCTCTATGCGGCTGTTTATCTCCTCTATCACAGGCTCAACCGCAGGTTTTTTCACCGCCGGATCGAACCGCTCCTCAAACAGTTTTACAAACAGCTTCGCTATCTCAGGGTTGTTTATAAGTGCGTTAACGAGGGTCAGCAGGGTGAAACTGGTGTCTATCTGGCGGATGAAATTTCGCAGTGCACGCAGAACCGCTATCTGACGGTATTTAAGCCCCGCCAGAATGGCAAGCCCGTTCAGCCTGTCGTTCTCCGCTGCTGCGTTCAGAACGTTCACCATAAGCTGAGGCAGGTTCTCCTTGTACATTTCGCAGAAATCTTCCGGATTCTCTATGTCGGCAAAATAGACGGCGTTGATGTATTTATCGCCGTCGTCAAGTGCGAGGCGGAAGGTGTCCTCCTCGTAAACCTTGAGGCCGATATTGTCCAGAACGGGCATCAGCTGCGTCAGCAGAAACCTTGTGGGTGAGTATATTTTCAGAATCGCCCTGCCGTGGTCGGTGTATATTCTGGATTTGACCCCACCCTCCAGCTTCTCAAGCATCATGATGTCCGAAAAGCTCGCTTCAGGCGTGTTTCTGGATTTATAGACCTCGCTTAAAGCATCGATGTATCTGTTGTAAACCCTTTCTATGTCCGGCGCATCCAGTCTGTCGTAGAGCAGGTCATACAGGTTCGCATCCCAGTTCTGCAGCATGGACAGGATTCCGTTCTTAAGGGCGTTATCGTCTATTTTAATGAGTTTCTCTGTGTCTCTGAGGAACAGATGGAAATGCAGGAAATACCGTTTGTGCTCGTCCTCACGGATGCTGGTATCCAGAAGAACAGCATCGAAGATCTCCGCCAGAAACTCCTTCATCTCCTGAACAAGCTCTGTGGAGAACTTATCCGTTGGCAGAGCCACGAAGAAAAAGAGGTTATTCAGCGGCCTGAAATCACGGTAGCAGATGCGTATCTGCCCTGCGCCCTGCATGGCGAGGATAAGCTCCAGCGTCTCTATCAGAAGCCTTGTGCTGAAATTGAAAAGCTCAATCTTCGGGAAATCGTCGATGAGGGAGCGTACCCATTTATAATCGTGTGAGCCGTGGACGAAGTTGAAATGGTCGAGGGTCTGCTTAACCTTATCCCGCACAATGGGGATCTCATGTGGAGGACATTTGCGCCCCTTATATGTGAAATGACCCAGAACCTCTATCACACGGACAAATTTTTCGTGTCTGTCAATGAACATTATCCGGTTGAGATAGCTGCGCACCTTAACCTTGGACTTCATAAGGGAGATGTCCACCACAACTGGCTGACCGTCTATATAATTCAGCTTGCCGGATTCTATAACACTCAGCAGCGCCTCCTCATCGGGGGTATCGCCTGTCAGATTAAATATGCCCATGTCGGTGTGGACTGCTGTTCTGTCGTCTGTTTTTATGTTGGTTATGCGTGCTCCCTGATAAATGAAATTATCCTGAAGCAGCCAGTGGATGAATTTTGAAACCTCCGGACCGCTCTCACGGGTCTCGGTGGCAAGATTATGCATCAGCTCCGTCATTCGTCGGAAATCGTCCACAACGGCGATAACATCCTCATATATTTCGCCGAGGTCTCTGGCGGTGCTCTTAAGCCTGTTTATCTCTGTGTT
This sequence comes from Seleniivibrio woodruffii, assembly GCF_004339245.1. Lineage (NCBI taxonomy): Bacteria > Pseudomonadati > Deferribacterota > Deferribacteres > Deferribacterales > Geovibrionaceae > Seleniivibrio > Seleniivibrio woodruffii. The sequence goes on along the minus strand of NZ_SMGG01000003.1, from coordinate 1,064,043 downwards.
CTCAAGGAATATTATGAAAAACGACTCGTTTCTGGAGCCGATGGTGGTGTCGGACACTTTTATCAGGCTGCCCTGCTTGTCCCTTTCGGCGCTGAAAATCGGGTGGACTATGAAAAGGTTCTTGTGCTCCTTCTCCTGAAAATATGCCCAAACGCTGTCATACAGAAAGGGGCGGTCGTCGGTGACTATTGTTATAAAACTGAAATTGCCCACGAAAAAGGGTTTCGATTCAAGGGTGTCAGCATTGATGGATACTTTTTTCTTTTTTCTGCCGTCAAAGATCCCGAAAAGATAGGCGATAAGCCCGCTCAGGTCTTCGTCCGCAAGGAAGCTGAGGAGGTTTGCAGGCATGTGGTTCATCATAAGTCCCGCAAAATCATAGAACACGGGGCGCTCGGTTTTATATTTTCCGAAAAGCTCCTCGTGGCGTTTTTTCAGCATAGAAAGGCGGTTCTGACCGAAATCTGTTCTGGTTACACAATTAAATAAGGATGGATTGAGCATGTTAGCCTCCTGAATTTTGCAATGTCAACCCTGTGGATAAAATAATTAGATGGGTGTCTTAGTTTATCAGCTTTTGTCTTTCAGTGCTATCTCAATGACAAAAGAAGAGCTTTCCAGTTTGAACTTAACGCCGACACAGATGATGTGTGCGGGACGCTGGATGGTGTGTCCTTTGCCCACAACAACGTTGGGAACGGAGATGCTGAACTTGTGGCCTCTGTCGGTGAACATTTTTTTGGTGCTTCCGGCTATCATGTTGATAAGTTCGCCGATTGCATCGCCCACGTCGGTGTCGACCTCTTCTTTCTCTTCCATAAGGAAGATCGAGGCTACCTTCATGGCCAGCCCTTCGGGCATGCTTACGGAAACATAGCCCACCACATCGCCCACTATACCAATTACGGCGGAGACGTCATAATGCAGGTTTTCGTCGGATTTGATATAGAGGTCGCCCTTGATCGGCTTCATGCCTGTCATAGTCTCGAAAACATTGATGGTACAGGCTATAAATGGATTGATATACTCAGCTTTCACATATGCCTCCGCTCATCCGATTTTATAAATAACAGAATAATGCAAATCAGTCTTTTTGTCCAATCTTATTCTTTTGCCAGAATGTCCGTGAACTTGTTAATAATAAGGGCGGTTAGCCCCCAGACTATATCCCGCTGCCATTTATAAAAATGCACCGTGCGGTGATCATCGCCTCTGAACCAAACCTCTGTCCAATATGTTGTTTTTGAAATGAAATGGTCAAGGGGAACATCGTATATCTGCTCCACTTCCGACTCCTGAATTCTGAAATCGGCACTCTCCGCAACACCAACAAAAGGGGTGACCCTGTGTCCCCAGCGGGATATCTCGTCGTCCAGCATTCCCAGAAGACGCACACTGTCGCCGCAAAGCCCTATCTCCTCGCAGGTTTCACGCAGAACCGCACCGCAGAGGCTTTCGCCGCTGTCAACAGAGCCGCCGGGAAAAGATACCTCGCCGCCGTGGCTGTCCAGTGTTCTGACACGTTTTGTAAGGATAACTCTGAATCCATCTTCCGAAGGGATAAGAAGCAGAAGAACGGCGGCAACACGAGGGGTCGCCGCCAGAGTTCTGCGTTTATATGATGATAATTTACTCTGTATCGTTGATATGTCGCAGGTTTCAGCCAATCAGCTTTTCCACGATCGAGGGCACTGCCGCAACGGCTTCGCCCAGTTTTTCGGGGTTCTTTCCGCCTGCCATTGCCATGTCGGGTCTGCCGCCGCCGGAGCCTTCGGCAATTTTTGCAACCTCACGCACAACGTCGCCGGCCTTGACCCTGCCCATTGTGTCTTTTGTCACTCCGCATGCGAACATGACCTTTCCGTCGTTAACGGAACCCACAACAACAACACCGCTCTGCATGCGGTCACGTGCGGTGTCCACAAATTTTCTGAGAGCTTCAGTGTCTGCGTTTTCAAGTGTCACAGCAAGGAGCTTGACCCCTTTAACCTCGATAGCACTGTCCAGAAGTCCTTCGGACTGGCTGGAAGCTATCCTGTCGCCGAGTCTCTTAAGCTCACGCTCACGCTCTTTCAGAGCCTCTGCGGTCTCTTCGATTCTGCTAATAACATTGTCGGGAGACGCTTTCAGCAGTCTGGCAGCATCCTTCACCGTGCTGTCGGCCTTCTGGGCATATGCAACGGCGTTCATCCCTGTCACAGCCTCTATCCTGCGCACTCCGGAGGCAACCGAGGCCTCGCTCACCAGTTTAAAAAAGCCGATGTCGCCCGTTCTTGAAACGTGGCATCCGCCGCAAAGCTCAAGGCTGAAATTCTCAACGCTGACAACACGCACCCTCTCGCCGTATTTCTCGCCGAAAAGCGCCATTGCTCCGGCCTGAACCGCCTCGTCTCTGCTCATGTATGTTTTGGAAACCTCTGTGTTCTCCTGAATGACGGAGTTGACCGTCTCCTCTATGCGCTCCATCTCATCCTGAGAAACTGGTGCGTAGTGGTTGAAGTCGAAACGGAGTCTGTCGGGGGTGACCATTGAACCCGCCTGACGGACGTGGTCGCCCAGAACTTCCTGCAATGCCTTGTGCAGAAGGTGGGTCGCTGTGTGGTTCTTCTCCGTTGCTTTTCTGGCGGCTCTGTCCACCTCTGCAGTGACGGTTTCGCCCTTTATGATTGTGCCAAGCTCCGCAACTCCGTGCATGGTTATCATGCCGTCGCCGTACTTGGACGCTTTAGTAACCTTAAACACTGCGGATTCTGTCTTGATATATCCGCAGTCGCCTGTCTGGCCGCCGCCTTCGGGATAGAAGGGGGATTTCGCAAGCACTATGTCGCACTCGCCTTCGGCCTTGCTGACCTCTGCGCCGTCCTTAATGATGGCGGCAACAGTGGTGACCTCTTTCAGGCTGTCGTATCCTGTGAACTCTGTGGAGAGTCTGCTGGCAAGCTGGATGTAGATGTCGGCAACCCTGCTCTCGCCGCTGCCCGCCCATGACTTTTTCGCACGCTCCTGCTGAGCCTGCATCTCCTGCTCGAATCCCACTGTGTCAAGCCCGTAGCCCGCATCCTCTGCAATATCTGTCAGAAGGTCGACAGGGAATCCGTAGGTATCGTACAGACGGAAGATGTCCTCTCCGCTTATCACCTTGTATTCTTTATGCTTTTCAAGGAGTTCGTCTATTATCTTAAGTCCGATGCCCAGCGTTCTGCTGAAAGACTGCTCCTCGTTTGTAACCACTTTGGAGATAAAGGGTTTCTTGTCAGCAAGCTCAACGTAGTGACCTTTCATGAAATCCACTACAAACTCGCACACCTTATGGAAGAAAGCTCCCTCGAATCCGAGCATCTTTCCGTGGCGCATTGCACGGCGCATGATACGGCGTAGGACGTAGCCCCTGCCCTCGTTTGAAGGCAGAACGCCGTCACCCACAAGGAAGGTGGTCGAACGGCTGTGGTCGGCTATAACCCTGACGGAGATGTCCTTTTTGGGGTCGGAACCGTATTTGTGTCCGGCAAGCTCGGATATATAGTTAAGGATGGGTTTGAAAAGGTCGGTCTCGTAGTTGCTGGTTACCTTCTGAACAACCGATGTAACACGCTCCAGCCCCATTCCGGTGTCGATGCTGGGTTTGGGAAGGGGTGTCAGTGTGCCGTCAGCCGAACGTTCGAACTGCATGAAAACAAGGTTCCACAGCTCAAGGTGTCTGTCGCAGTCACAGTTGCGGTCGCATTCGGGACGTCCGCAGCCTGTACCCTCGCCCTGATCTATATGAATCTCAGAGCAGGGGCCGCAGGGGCCTGTGTCGCCCATCGCCCAGAAGTTGTCCTTCTCTCCTCTGCGCTCTATGTCTTTCTCGTCCAGGCCGATCACGTCACGCCAGATGGCGAACGCCTCGTCGTCGTCATTATATACGGATACGAACATTTTGTCGGCGGGCAGTCCCATCTCTTTGGTGAGGAATTCCCAGCCGAATTTTATAGCGTCAACTTTGAAGTAATCGCCGAAGGAGAAGTTTCCGAGCATTTCGAAAAATGTGTGGTGACGTGATGTAACGCCCACGTTCTCAAGGTCGTTGTGTTTTCCGCCCGCTCTGACAACCTTCTGGCATGTGGCGGCTCTGGTGTAGCTTCTGGTCTCTCTGCCGAGGAACGTATCCTTGAACTGGTTCATTCCCGCATTTGTAAAAAGCAGCGTGGGGTCGTCTGCAGGCACAAGGGAGGATGAACCTACCACAACGTGTCCGTGCTGCTTGAAATATTCCAGAAACTTCCTGCGTATCTCGTGACCTGTCATATCAGCTCCGTTTCAGAGTATCCAGATACTCTTCCCACTCTATGGGTAATAGATATTTTTTTTTGTTATTACATTCTTTGCATGCGGGCACGACATTGCCCTTGGTGGACGTTCCTCCCCTTGCTATGGGCACAATGTGGTCCATGGTCAGCTCTGAAGGGGGGAATTTTTCGCCGCAGTAATGACATACACCCTCTGCCAGCTTGTTTTTCCACCACTGTTTCTGCCGCAGTTCCCTTGCTTTCTCTTTCTCTTTTTTAATGTGCCTGTCGTCGGCGGGGATAAAGAATACATCCATTGTGCAGGGATTATATATATCTGTTTTGCGAAATGCAAGAAACTATCAAAAAAACAAATATTTCCATGCTGACATTCCGGCTTTTAAATCACTGTAACCTACTCGGTTATTAGAAATCATATATTGATTAAACATTGATATAGAAATACTCTATAGCGGCATTCGGAAGTTAAATCCTTAATTATGAATAACTTTAGTGCAAAATGAACAGTTAAAAAAAATGTCAAATAAAACTTGAACACCTCTGCGCAATCGTGTAGAATGCCCGCGTTTGCAAGACTTAGACACCATTTTTCAAGCCACTAGGAGGACAATGTGAGCAAAGCAGAAATGTGCGTGCTGGACGGCTACTGCTTCACCAACCTCGGTGAAATCAAAAAGAACCTGACGGCAGCAGAACTGTATGAAGAAATTGTAAAAAACGGCGAAGGAAAGATCGCTGATAAAGGCGCTGTAGTTACCCTTACGGGCAGATGCACAGGCCGCTCACCCAACGACAAGTTCATCGTTGAGGAAGAGACCACAAAGGCAGACGTTAACTGGGGAAAAGGAAACGTTGCCATCTCCGAAGAAAAATTCGAAAGACTTTTCGGAAAACTCAAAGCCTATATGCAGGGCAAAAATATCTATATTCAGGAGTGCTACGCAGGAGCGGATGAAAAGTCCAGACTGAAAGTACGTGTTATCAACGACTCTGCATGGCAAAACCTGTTCGCACGCAACATGTTCATCACAGAGAAAGATGAAAGCAAGCTTGCGAATTTTGCCGCTGACTTCACTGTTATCGGATGCCCCGGCTTCCACGCCAACCCCGAAGACGACGGCACAAACAGCGAAGCCTTCATTCTGCTCAACTTCAAAAAGAAACTCGTTATCATCGGCGGAACACAGTACGCCGGCGAAATTAAAAAATCCATCTTCACCGTTATGAACTATGTCCTTCCCAAAATGGGCATCATGTCTATGCACTGCTCAGCAAACATCGGCGAAGACGGCAACACCGCTCTGTTCTTCGGACTTTCCGGAACGGGTAAAACAACCCTCTCCACTGACCCCGAAAGAGCACTCATCGGCGACGACGAGCACGGCTGGAGCGACGAAGGCGTTTTCAACATCGAAGGCGGATGCTACGCAAAAGTTATCAAGCTGTCCCCCGTTCAGGAACCCGACATCTACGCCTGTACACAGAAGTTCGGCACTATCCTTGAAAACGTTGTGATGGACGAAAAAAGACAGATCGACCTCGACAGCGATCTTTACACTGAAAACACCAGAGCATCCTACCCCATAGACTCTCTGCCCAACATTGTTGAGTCAGGAAAAGGCGGACACCCCAACGTGGTTATCTTCCTTACATACGATGCTTTCGGCGTTCTGCCCCCCGTATCCAAACTGACAGTTCCTCAGGCAATGTACCACTTCATCTCCGGCTACACAGCCAGAGTTGCAGGTACTGAAAAAGGTGTCACCGAGCCTAAAGCAGTGTTCTCCACATGTTTCGGCGAACCCTTCATGGTATGGCACCCCTCAGTTTACGCCAAACTGCTCGGCGACAAGATCGTTAAGCACGGCGCAAGCTGCTACCTTGTGAACACAGGCCTCACAGGCGGACCCTACGGAGTGGGCAAAAGATTTGAGATCAAATACACCCGTAAAATAATAAAAGCTATCCTCTCCGGCGAGATCAACAAGTCAGAGTTTATAGCTGATTCAGTATTCGGATTCGGAATCCCCAAAACTCTGGGCGACATCCCCACGGATGTTCTGCACCCCGTTGAGAGCTGGAAAGACAAAGACGAATACATGGAAAAACTTAAGTCTCTGGCCAAAGGCTTTAAAGAGAACTTTAAGAAGTACGAAGCCGTTACTTCCGCAGAAATTATTGCGGGCGGCCCCGTTATCTGATAATCTAACGTAAATTATTAGGGTCTGTAACCGGAAAGGTACAGACCCTTTTTTTTCAGGAGACCTGATGGAACAGCTTTTTAAAGGTGCTGTGCGTTTTCGCCAGCGCAGCTTCGAAAAACATAAGGAACTCTTTAAAAAACTCGGACAAGGGCAGAAACCCCACACTCTTTTCATTGGGTGCTCCGATTCCAGAGTTGTCCCCGAACTCATCACAAAGGCAATGCCCGGCGAGCTTTTTGTCGTACGCAACATAGCAAACATCGTCCCCAAATATCGTATCTCTAAAGAATATGCCGCAACCACAGCCGCAATCGAATTTGCGGTTCTGTCTCTGGGCGTGGAAAACATCGTAATCTGCGGCCACTCCAACTGCGGAGGATGCAGCGCACTCTTCAAATCCAAAGAGGAGATGGCAAACATACCCAACGTTGAGCACTGGCTGGATCAGGCACAATATGTCCGTGAACAGGTGGAGGCAAACTTTCCCGACGTACAGCCTGAAGAGAGGGAGTGGATCACCGAACAGCTGAACATAGTTGAACAGATGAAGAACATCCTCACATATCCGCTGATAGCCGAAAAATATCAGAAGGGTGAGCTTAAGCTCTACGGCTGGTATTACGTTATAGGCACAGGCGAAGTTTATAATTATAATATGGAGACGGAAGAGTTCGAACTCATCGGTGCGTAGTTACCGTCCATATGCTTGGCATCTGAACAGTAACTGAAACCCATTATTCTATTTCCCGGCTTTTGGGTGGGTCTTGTCGTAAACCTTAAGAAGTTCCGCCAGATTCAGGTGGGTATATTTCTGGGTGGTTGAGAGGGATTCATGCCCCAGAAGGGTCTGGATGGTGCGCAGGTCTGCGCCGCCCTCCAAAAGATGTGTCGCATAGGTATGTCTGAAAGAGTGAGGCGAATAGTCCAGCGGCAGTCCGGCCTGAAGCAGATATTTTTCAACAGTCCGCCTCACAGACCTGTCTGTCAGTCTTGTTCCGAGCCTGTTTATGAACAGCGCCTCCCCGTCTTTAACATAGCCCCCGCAGTCGTCGGCACGCCTGCCCAGATAGTCCTTTATCATTCCGATATGCATGTCCGCCAGCGGAACGATACGCTCTTTCTTTCCTTTGCCCCGCACCCTGATGCGCATTCCGTTGAAATCGATATCGCTTACGTTCAGCCCAACAAGCTCGCTGACACGTACTCCTGTGCCGTACATCATCTCCAGAAGCAGAGCGTCACGCATGCCGAACGGTTCATCCTGTTTCGGAAGATCAAGCAAAGTAAGCATATTATCAATGTTGAACACACCGAACGCCTTCTTCTCCTTTTTGGGAAATTTCAGCATGCGGGCGGGGTTATCTTCGGATTTATTCTTTCTCTGCAAAAAGTTAAAGAATGATTTCAGGCAGGCTATCTTCCGCTCCACAGTGGACTTTGAAAACCCTTTTTCATAGAGCATCGCAACAAAACCACGGAGCATAAAAAAGTCCGCATCCTCAATGGTGTTTATTCCGGACTCCTCCAGATAAGAGCAGAGGTCGGCAAGGTCACGGGAATAGTTTATCAGGGTGTGGCGGGACGCACCCTTCTCGTTCAGCATAAAATCGAGGTAAAGAGCTGAGGCTTCATCAATATTCATAGATATAACATCGCAGGTTGCTGATATAAATCAAGGAAAAAAAGGCGTGCCTGAATGATTGGATATGTCATCCTGAGCAAAGCGAAGGATCTCAATCAGATTCTTCACTTCGTTCAGAATGACGGGTAGATCATTCCGGCACGCCATTAAAGATTACAGACATTTCGCCTTTTCGAACATTCTGTCCAGAAGGCCTATAAGGTGCTCCACGTTTCTTCGCATTTCGTTCAGAACTACCAGAGCCTTGTCCTGATTTCCGGCTTTGATGAGATCCGCAACCTGATGGGACAGCTTGTGCACCTCGGAGTGAGGCTTTTCTATGGCTTTGAAATCCGGATCGCTTCCGAACAGAGCCTGAGCCTCCTTGCCGTAGTACATCTTGCCGAAATCGCAGGCTGTATGCTCTTTCAGATGGGTAGGCGGCACGCCTCTCATATATGCGTTGAACACGTTCTTCAGATACTTCACATGAGCCATCTTCGCCTTTACAAACAGAAGTGACTTACATGTAAGCTCATACTGAATAAGATCTTTTTCGATATTGCTCAGTTCCTCCATCAGCTTGTCGATGGCATCCATAAGGTTTTCGACCCTGTCTCTGGACTCTCTGGAGGATTCCGCAACCTTCTCAATATTCCCGGCCACTTCGGCAGTGGCTTTCGACTGCTGTTCTGCGGCTGTGGAGGTGTTGAGAAGCAGTGCGTTCAGATCCATTACGGAGTGAAGGATTTCGTTGAAACGCTCGTTTGCGTTCTCCGTTGCATGCACCTGCGCACCTATCTCGTTTTCAACTATTTTTGCGTTGCTGTTCGCTTTTTTGACGTTCTCCTGAATGACCTTGACTATCCTCTCAATCTCGTTCGTGGACGAGAGGGTCTTTTCGGCCAGCTTGCGCACTTCGTCTGCAACAACCGCAAATCCTCTGCCCGCCTCTCCGGCTCTTGCTGCTTCAATGGCTGCGTTCAGAGCCAGCATGTTGGTCTGTTCGGATATATCGTTGATAACGTTTACAACGGAGCCTATGGTTGTCGCATTGATCGTGAGCGAGTTTATGTCCTCTGCAAGGGAGGCTACAACCTCTTTAACATGCTCGGCCTTTTCGGTGGCCTCACGCACGATGGACGAGCCCTCCTGCGCCAGCATAAGGGTTTTTTCGCCCTTTTCCGCCACGTCGGCGGTGTTTCTGGAAATCTCCTCAACAGTAACGCTCATCTCCTCGCCGGCCGCCGCAACGGTTGCGGAGAGGTCAACGTTCTGGTTGGCGGCTTTACGCACGTCCACCAGAGCATAGTAGATCGGCATTACACCCGTCAGAAGATTTCCGAGTGTGTGTATGGTCTTGCTCAGGTTGCCGTCCAGCGTCCCGAGGAAGTTGTTCATTTTAAAGGATACCGTCTCAAGCTCGTTGCCCTCTTTGCTTACGGGCAGACGCTTTGAGAGGTCGCCGTTTCCGGTGGTGACCGCATCGGCGATTTTGCCCATTGTGTCAATGAGTTTAAGGTAATACTGGAGTGTATAGTAAAGGATTACGGCGAACATTGAAGCGAGCACGAATCCTATAACAAACTTCTTAACAGCTCCCAGGAGAGCCAGTTTAAGGGCGGGGGTCATGTCGGTAACAAAAAGAACTCTGGTCAGTTCCTTGCCCGAATGGTCGTTAAGGGGCTGCATGTGCATATAGACGCTGTGCCCGTCTATCTTCACCAGCCCGTCTTTCTCGTATAGATCGATATAGCTTTCGGCATGCTCAGCCATGTTGTTCTTATAGAATCTGAATCCGTCGTGAACCACGTCGTCGGATTTTTTCTCCATGCCTTCAGACTTTGCAAGGGCTTCCTCGCTGATGCCCATGGCATATTCCGCACCGTATGTTGCGGCGAGCTGCTCGATTATCTTGTCGATGGAGCCGCCGAACTCAACAGAGCCGACATGCTGTCCTTCATAATAAACAGGGAAAACCGAACGGAGTCCGGAACCTGCTCTGCCCAGCTCCAGCCCCTGAACAGGCTTTCTGGTGCTGTTCACTTCGGAGACTGTGGCTCTGATGGAGGTCAGGTCATCGCCGAATTTCTCGGGCTTGTGCAGTCTTGCCACGCTGTGGTTGTCCGATGAGTGGAACTGAAACTGCGATATTCCGGCCTGCTCAATGGTTTTAAAAAGTGCGGAATATTTTCTGATCAGTCCGTCATGGTCACCCTCCGCCAGCATCCGGGCGGAATCCTGATCTTCGGCAATTGTCTTGACTGAAATTGAAATATCGTTCAGCTTCTCGGCAATTCTCGATTCCAAAATTTCCGAAACTGATTTCATATTGACCTCAGCTTCGGTTTTCATCAATGTTTTCAATGAGTAATAGTCATACCAAGCCAGCACTATCGTGATAAGGAGTATGCCAAGATACACCCCTATCGAAACATACTGCTTGATACTAAGTTTAATAAATCGCATACTTCACCTCAGAAGCGTTGAAAGCCTCCCCGGCTTCGACAAACTAATAATTACAATATTTTATACGTAATCGGACAGGAATGCAAATTGTATGAGCACTGAATTTGAAAAACTTGTAAATACCGTAAGAAAACTCCGCAGCGAGGAGGGTTGTCCGTGGGACAGAGAACAGCATCTTTTCTCGGTGAAAAACCAGTTCATCGAGGAAGCTTTTGAGCTTCTTGATGCTTTGGACAAAGAGGATATTGCGAACATTCGTGAAGAACTGGGCGATGTGCTCTTTCACACCGTCTTTCACAGTGTCATGGCAGAGGACGAAAGCAGGTTCAGCCTCGATGAGGTCATCTCAGAAGTTAACGCCAAGTTAATTCGGAGACATCCTCACGTTTTCGGAACAGAAAATCTGACCAGTTCCGACGAGGTGCTGGCAAACTGGGACGAGATAAAGAAACAGGAGAAGAAGGCAAAGCTTGCGGAATCAATCCTGAACGATATCCCCGCCGCCTATCCTTCGGTTATGCGAGCGCTGAAAATTCAGGAGAAGGTTCGCAAGGTCGGTTTCGACTGGGAAAAGCCCGAGGACTGCTTCGCCAAGCTGACAGAAGAGGTTCAGGAGTTTCATGAGGCTTTTGAAAGCGGCGACAAAGACGCTATGGAACACGAACTGGGCGATGTTCTTTTCGCAGTGATAAACATGTCCCGCTTCTGCAAGGTAAATCCGGACGAGGCTCTCAGAAAGGCCAATGACAGATTTGTGAAACGGTTTAAACATATTGAGCGTGAGCTTAAGGCCAAAGGGCGTTCGTGTGAGGAAGCAACGCTGGAAGAAATGGAAAATCTGTGGATTGAAGCAAAAAACCTTGAATAATTCTAAGTATATCGGTAATAATCTTAGGTCGGTAATCAATTTACAGAGGTTGTGGTGAGGACTGTAAATACTTTTCATTCAAGCAGATATGTTTTTAATTCGGGCATATCTTCCGATGCGCTCCCTCTGGTGTCGGCGCTGGAGATGCTTCTGGATATCCCTTCGCAGCCCCGTGCGTTCTCGTATCTCACCGACAGCATCATGGCCAGATGCGTATACAGCATTCTGAACATGGACGAAAGCAGGGTCACCTATGAACAGGTTTCAAGGATCATAACCCACGACAGGAGCAACTTTACTCAGGATTCAAGCTCCATTGAGGCCATAAACGTTTACTACGCTCTGCAGACAGCCGAAAACAGGCTGACGGAGCCGCTGACGACAGAGCTTATCTCCGATATCCATGCGGAGCTGACAAAAAATCTGGACAAGCCCGAACCGGGAGTTTACCGGAAAATGTCCGCTCAGTGCGAGGATAAGGCGTTCATATCAAACTATTCTCCCCCCGCCTCGGCGCTGGATATAAACTTTCTGATGAAACATCTGACAGAATGGCTGACATGTGCCGAAACCGCAGGTCTCAGCCCCCTGATGAAAGGCCTTCTGATACATCTGCACCTTAAAAAAATTCAGCCGTTCGTTTCCGTGAACGGAAAAACCGCAAAAATAGCCGAAATCTTCATGATGCGCAGACACGGGCTGAACGCACTGCCTTTCCTGCTTCAGGAGGTCTATGCGCAGAACCGTGACGAATATTATTCCTCTGTGGCAAAGTTTTACGAAACATCCGACATATCAGCCTTTGCCGAGTTCGTTTCCCGCAGACTGATCCTCTCCATCGGACAGGGAACACGGACAAACCTTTCATACATCAGACAGAACAGCGTTGAAAAGTATCTCGCCGGACTTCTGCACGACAAGGAACTGATATCAAGACAGCACGATTTTCTGATGATGCTCTACAAAACCGGAACCTCGTTCAGCTATGAGGATATGCTGCTCAAAAAACCTTTCACAAACTATTACGGAAAGGTGAGCCGAACCACTGCGGCAAGGGACATCAAAAAATTTCTGGATATGGGATTGATTGAAGAATCGGAAAAGGGCTACGTTTTCAACGCAAAATTTCTCAGTATCTGATCAGCGGAATTCCACCTCTTCGGTCTTTTTGTCAAAATAATACGTTCCTCTTTTTGTCTTTTCGGTGGTAAGAACAAACCTGCCGCCTATCATGAACTTAACTTCCGGATAAGCATGCCTCTGAACCTCTATACGCCCCGTGCTGTTCATCACCAGTTTTCCCTGAAGCTCTTTTATCATGCTGTCCAGAGAGGCTATCTCCTTGCGCATCTGCTCCCTTTTTCTCAGGAGTTTGTCTATCATGGCACGCTTGCTCTCTCCCTGCCTCATCAGGATCTCTTTGTTGTTGCCCAGATAGTTTTCCAGCTTGTTCAGCATTTTTGATGTTTCAAATCTCTGAGCCACAAGTTTTTTCATATCAACAACGTCTTTAACGGAGGTAAAGATCGCCACTTCTGTCTTAACATAGCTTTCAGACCCGTAGACCTTGGCGGAGATCTCTTTTACCGAAAATATCTTACCGCCGATGATACTGCCCGGCGCCCCGTCGACTATCACCTCTTTTTCCGCATATATTTCAGACGCCATTATGGATTTTTTAACGTAGACGCCTTCGTTGGTTATTATCTTTGCCTTGTGGACAAATTTGGCGTAGACCGAGCCTTCGGAGTAGATATCCGCAGGTTCCTGTCCGCCTATGATGCCCTGACGTGCAGTGACGCCGCCGCCTGCTATAACCCTTCCTCTGATGGTGGTGGCGATGACCTCGTTTCTGGCTCTGACCTGAAAACCGGCCTTGATGCTGCCGTTAACGATGACAGAACCCGGGAAATCGATGTTTCCTGTGGTGAAATCCACATCCTCTTTAACGATGTATACCTGACTGACATCAAGATATATTATGCCGTTTACCCTGCCGTATTCCACAAGACCGTCAATCCTGCTGATAACCTTCTTTCCGCTGATGTAAACATTTCGCCCCAGATCCAGCTTAACATCCTGTCCGGGTTTTGCCGGAACGCTCTTTCCGGTGACATCAACGCCGTCTCTGCCCTCCGTGGGGTTAATTATCATTGCGATGGGCTGTTCCATCTCTGCAAGAGCCAACTGTTTCTGCTTGTATATTCTGTAGTCAACACTGACAAGTTCATCTGATGATAGAATGACGTCCTGAGGGCGGGTGGAGCGCAGAATAAGCTCTCCATCCATACCGTCCGAGGGTTCCCGGCCTCTGGCGACTATGTATGTCTCCTCAAGCCTTTCGCCGTTGGTAAGCATTTGGTTCAGCTCTCTCACAGTCATAGTGTCGATTCCGGAGCAGACTCCGGCCTCGGCCAGAAGGTTGAATATATCAACACAGAGAGGCATGGGCGGAAATTTCACCCTTGCGATCATTCTGTCAGGCGAGATCTCAATGACGGGCAGCTGTTTATAGCTGAACTCCTCAAAGGTCTCCCCCCGCTTTGACTGCTGCTGAGGAGGTTTCATGCAATATCCGTTCTGATGAATTTAATAGCCCTGTGAGGCTCTCCGTGCATGATGTTAACAATAACCATGACGATCATCTCCTGCTCGCCGGACTTTGTGTTCACATTGACACGCACAACGCTGTTGTTAGCCGACATCACCTTCTCAAGGTCTGAGTATCTGGAGAAGAGTGCGGAAACTTCCTGCCCCGCCGCCAGTTCATCCTCCGGAAAGAAGTCAACGGCGGCCTTGTTCATATCAGTGACAATATTGAAACTGTTTACAATTACAATCGGCGTGGGCGACATTATGAAAAGGGCTTTAAAGAAAGCTTCGGATTCCCATGCGGTATCCTCAACCCTTTTCAGCTCCGACATATCCATTATAACGCCGAGAATACCCTCAACCTTGCCTTTGCGCTTAAAAGCACGTTTGTGGATAACATGGAAACCGTCGGTAACGTCGGTGGTCAGCCCCCTGTGTTCAAGCCTCTCCTCCGACTCCTCCTGAATAAGCTGAAGATCGCTCTTTCGGAAGATATCCGCTGTCTCATGCGGGAAAAAGTCATAGGCGGTTCTTCCGATGATATCCTTTCTGTCTGTCTCAAACATAATACAGAGCGAGTTGTTGCAGGCCAGATACTGCCCTTCCGTGTTTTTGAAATAGATGGGTACCGGAATGGCATCCAGCATGGTCTGAAAAACGTCGTCGTCCGTCATAAAGCATGAAAGATCGCACAGCCGGCAGCCGAATATGCCCGTTATCAGATTGTTAAGCTCTTCTTCGGTGGGATTTTTGCCAAGGCCGTCCAGCCCTTCTTTTAATCTTTTGATAACTGCATTAACATCATACATTGTATCTACCTACTCAAATCGTTACATGTATTCTAACATCTTATTGGAGCATGTGTACCTGTAAAATCAATTTCACTTGTTTTTTTAACTGATTTGAAATAACAATATTGAATGAAATTCAAATCGCTTACGGTTCAGGGCTTTAAATCTTTTGTGGACAAGACCGTCATTGAGTTCCCCGGTGGGATAACCTGCGTTATCGGCCCCAACGGTTCCGGCAAAAGCAATATTCTGGACGCTATCAGGTGGATCTTCGGTGAGCAGAGCGCAAAGGAGCTACGGGGAGCGGACATGGACGATGTCATCTTCGCCGGCTCACAGCACAGAAAGGCATCCGGTTTTGCCGAAGTGTCGCTCACCCTTTCGGAACTGCCCGAAAACCTCACGGCGAAATGGGGCTCGTTCAGCGAGATAACCGTCACCAGAAAGCACTACCGCACAGGCGAAAGGGACTATCTGATCAACGGCAAAAAATGCCGTCTGAAAGACATCCGTGAAATATTCTACGACTCAGGCCTCGGAACAAAATCCATCTCCATAATCGAACAGGGAAAGGTCGACAAGATAATCCAGTCAACCCCAGAAGACCTCAGGTCTTTCTTTGAGGAGACAGCAGGGGTCATGCGCTTTAAAGAGGGCAAAAAGGATGCCGAACGCAGGCTTAATCAGACCAAGGACAACCTTAGCCGTGTCACCGACATTCTGGCGGAGATAAGGGGGCAGCTTGAAACCCTGACCTTGCAGGCGGAGAAGGTCCGCAGATACCGTGATCTGGCCAAACGCCAGTCCTCACTTCAGAAATCAATAATCTTCCACAGATATAAAAAGACATTCGAAGAGCTTTCCGAAGCTCTGCAAGCCATAAACGAGATGAAGATAAACCTTTCGTCTCACACCGAGAAGTTCGCAAAGCTCACAGCGGCGGAGACGGCACTGCGCCAGAAAGCGGCGGAGCTGAGAAGGAACTTCAACGAAAAGAACGACGCTATAATCAAGGCCGAAGCGGAATCGGGCAGAGCCGAAGCCGACATCAGGCTCCTTGAAAACGAGATAGAGGCCGCAGAAAAAAGCAAGGAAACCCTGCACAGCGACATAGAGTTTCTCCAGAAAAAACTGGGCGAACTCACCGACCGCAGAGCCGGAATCCTCGAAGCGAAGGCCTCCCAGAGCGAAAAGACAGCATCTCTTCAGGAAAAGATAGACGAGATAGAAGAGCGCATCAGCGGATATGAAACCATGCGCGAGGATATCAAAGAGGAGCTGTTCGCCGCCGACGAGGAATATCTGAAAACCGCCCACAGGGCATCGGAAACCAGAAACGCCATCTTCCAGAACGAAACCATGCTGGGACGCTATGAAAAGGACAAGGAGCGTCTGGCGCAGGAGAAGGAAGAGAGCATACGGGACACCCAGTTCACAGAAAACAACATAATCGTCACTGAGCAGGAGATAAACCGCCTGCGCACGGAAATTGAGACCATCGACGATACACTTGACACATATAAAGAAAAATACTCGGAGCTGAAAGACGAACTGAATCTGCTGGAGAACAAGGCTAATGAGAAGAAGCTGGAGGTAAACTCCGCACGCTCAAAACTTGCAATGCTCCAGAACAGGCTGAAGGCCGAAACATCCGGACAGGACAACTCGGCACTCACCGAAAAATTCGGCGGATATCTGCTCCTTGAAAAACTCAGCCCCACCCTCGTTCGTGAGCTGGGCGACATAATAGTCTTTCCATCCTCAAAAAAAGATGATGTCCTGCGGGGCGTTGCAGAGGTCAAGCAGACGGTCAGATTCGTTTTCGATTCCGACGTTCAGGAGCTTCTGCGCAACGCGGAGAACACCGTAAGAGCCGACGGAGCCGTTATCGTCAACGGACTTATCTACAGAAAACCCGGTGCGGACGACAAGCGGGAGGCTGTGGTCAGGCTCCAGAGTGAGATAACCCAGTGCACAACGGAACTGGAGGACGCAGAAAATGCTCTGGAAGGCATAAGCGATCAGATCCCGGAAATCTCAGACAGTCTGGAGACCATCTCCGACAAGCTGGAAGAGCTTCAGCAGATGAAGCAGACGGCAACTCTGGACATAAAGGACAAGGAACGCAGCATAGCCGACATTAAACAGAGACACGAGCGCATGGCGAAGCGTGCGGCCATTATCGACAGCGAGATAGCCAACATCGACAACGAGATCAAGCGCAGTTACGAAAAAATAGAACTCTAC
The DNA here is from genome assembly GCF_004339245.1 of Seleniivibrio woodruffii. Lineage (NCBI taxonomy): Bacteria > Pseudomonadati > Deferribacterota > Deferribacteres > Deferribacterales > Geovibrionaceae > Seleniivibrio > Seleniivibrio woodruffii. The sequence continues at coordinate 1,046,962 of NZ_SMGG01000003.1, read as the reverse complement.
ACCAAGCAGAACAAAGACCTCTCTGCCCAGATGGCCGATGCCGAACAGCGCAAAGAGGAACTCAGCAGCAAGCTGGAAGACATAGACGCAATGTATGAGGACGTAAGGGACGAACACTCGGCCTATAAGGTTGAACTGAGAGGCGTTCAGGAGAGCATAAACGGTTTCGTGCGTGAACTTGGATTCATTGACAAGGATATAGCCGAATCAACCGTTAAGCAGAACGCCGCAAAAAACAGACTCTCCCAGCTTCTCACATCCGACATAGTAAACCTGAAAGACCGTCTGGAAGCCAAAAAAGGCGAGTTTCAGGATATCATCAAAAAGCGTCATAACCTTAACGAAGAGAAATTCCGACTGGATGCCCAGATCGCCGAAACCGAAAAGGAACAGGAGGACACGGGCAGGCAGATCGACAAATATAACCTCGAAATAAGAGCCATCGAAGACGATATCTTTGACGCAGAGAAGAAGAAAGAGCGTCAGGAAGCTGATATAACCAACCTGCGTGAAGCGTTTGAAGATAAATTCCAGATGGATGTCAAAGATTTCGATATGGATATCGAGGACTTCCAGCCCGTTAAGGCCAAAACCGAGCTGACAGGCATCGAGCGTGAGATCGACGAGCTTGGCCCCCTGAACATGACAGCAGAATCCGAATATAACGAGATTCAGGAGCGCAACGAGTTCCTGACCAAACAGAAGAACGATCTGGAAGAGGCTGTGGCCAGCATCCACGAACTGATCCGTGAGATGGACGAGAACACGACGCAGATATTCAGCGAGACCTTTGAAGGGGTCAAAAAGAATTTCGTGCGTGTCTTCTCTATCCTGTTCGGACAGGGCACATGCGAGCTGACGCTGACCAACCCCGACGACGTGCTGAACAGCGGAGTGGAGATCTTCATCCAGCCCCCCGGCAAAAGACTTCAGAACATGAACCTGATGTCAGGCGGGGAGAAGGCTATGGGTGCGTGTACGCTCCTTTTCGCTCTGTTCCTCTATCGTCCCACACCCTTCTGTTTCCTCGACGAAATAGATGCACCGCTGGACGACAACAACATCGACAGATTCATCCGCATGGTGCAGACCCTGTCCGCAGACACCCAGTTTGTAATAATCACCCACAACCAGAAGACAATGGCTGAGGCAGACTCAATTTACGGGGTCACAATGCAGGAACCCGGCGTTTCAAGAATCCTGTCAGTTGTGCTTTAAGCCCTTTTCAGATACCCCGCCAGAATCCCGACAACAGCTATGGGAACAACATACAGAGGCATAAAGAATACCGTTGCGGCTGCGGAGGCGGCGAGACTCAGAAAGATTCCGCCTATGCCTTCAGACGTAAGCCAGCTGTAGTATAAAAAGAGGAACAAAAAGAAGGCCGCCGCAAAAACTATCTTCGTGCTCAGAACAACACCGTCAAATAACCTGTAAACAGCGTTCATAAAACACCTCACATTGATTATAAATAAAGCCTACCTCTGAATTATTCATAATCAACAGTGATTTATAAAACGCAAATAATATATTTTATTATTATCATATACTCATAATCCAATAATTAAATATTAACGTATCAATAGCGGTTTATGTGAACCATAGCTCCTTAATAAGCATATGCCGTTATTCTTCTTAACAATCTTTACAGCCATCGGATAGTTTTCATGCTGAATTCACCGCCGCTTAATTCAATATTCCGCCGCTGACATCGTTATATTGCCGCTCAAAGGGGTGGACGTTTTCATCATCATAAATATGCAATAGATTTCATGATCTATTCGGAGGTTTACCATGCTTATATTTTTCGGATGTCTTGCTCTGCTGGTCCTCGGCTACGTCGTTTACGGCACGCTGGTGGACAGGATCTTCGGCTCTGATGAAAACCGCCCCACACCCGCATCGACAATGTATGACGGCGTGGACTATGTGGAAATGCCCACATGGAAGATATGGCTTATTCAGCTTCTGAACATTGCAGGCCTCGGCCCAATATTCGGCCCTATTCTGGGTGCTCTTTACGGCCCTTCGGCTCTGCTGTGGATCGTTTTCGGCTCAATTTTCGCCGGAGCTGTTCACGACTATTTCTCAGGCATGCTCTCGCTGCGCTACAACGGCGCAAGCGTTCCGGATGTTGTCGGACAGAACCTCGGCAACGTGTTCAAGCAGTTCATGAGATGGTTCTCAGTTATC
>NZ_SMGG01000002.1 GCF_004339245.1 Seleniivibrio woodruffii | reverse complement strand
GTCACTCTATTCGGCAACTATCACAAGGTAAGCCACGTCACTCTGAGGCATAGCCGAAGAGTCTCAAACGCAGAGATTCTTCACCCTGCGGGTTCAGAATGACAATAATAACATTTGCAGTCATCCTGAGGCGTATGCCGAAGGATCTCTCCATAGAAATTCTTCGTTGCACTCAGAATGACTGAAAAAATAGTAACGCTAACCCACTCCCCTCTTGCCTTTTAGATGCAATCTGAAACAAAAAAAGGGAGCCTAAGCTCCCTTTTCGTATCATCAACGATTTTATTAATTGTATGCTTTCTCACCGTGCTGGTTAACGTCCGTTCCCTCTGCCTCCTGCTCGGGTGTAACACGAAGCCCGACAGTCGCCTTAAGGATGTATGCAATAACCAGTGTAACCACGAACGAATACAGACCGGCTGAAAGTACACCTATCGTCTGAATTCCTACCTGTGCGGCATTACCGCTAACAAGTCCCTTGCCCTCGATGGCAAGAACACCCGTCATGATGGCTCCGAAGAGACCGCCGACACCGTGGATGCCGAATACGTCGAGTGAGTCGTCAAGGTTAAGCTTGAACTTGAGTCTGATGGCATAGCAGCAGATAACACCGACAAGAAGACCGAGAACCAGTGCGCCCCAGGGAGCAACAAAGCCCGCCGCAGGTGTGATGGCTACCAGACCGGCAACTATACCTGATGCAACACCAAGTGCGCTGGGTTTGCCGTGTGTCCACTCTATAAGCATCCAGCTTACGCCGGCCGCCGCCGCCGCTATCATTGTATTTGCAAACGCTACACCTGCAAGTGTGCCTGCAGTAAGAGCGGATCCTGCGTTGAAGCCGAACCAGCCGAACCACAGAAGACCTGCACCGATAAGCGTCTGTGTGACGTTATGAGGAAGAATGGCCGTTCTTTTGAAATCGTTTCTGTTGCCCAGAACCAGTGCAAGAGCCAGTGCCGCACAACCGGAAGAGAAGTGGACAACAGTACCGCCCGCAAAGTCAAGAGCACCCATCTTGAACAGCCAGCCCGAACCTGCCCACACCCAGTGAGCAACGGGGGAGTACACTGCGATTACCCAGACAACCATGAAGATTACCCAAGCGGAGAACTTCATTCTTTCAACAATGGCACCTGATATGAGCGCAACAGTTATGATTGCGAACATACCCTGAAACATTGCGAACACTGAAAGGGGTATAGTGCCTGAGAGAGCGGTCATGAAGTCGCCTCCCAGCATGAGATACTGCATTCCGCCTACGAAGGGTGATTCGGTTTCACCGAAAGCCAGCGTAAAGCCTATCACAGCCCACACGACACCGACCACTGTCAGAGCTGTGAAGCTGTAGAGATATGTTGAGAGCACGTTCTTAGCTCTTACCATACCGCCGTAGAAAAGCGCGAGACCGGGAAGCATCAGAAGAACGAAAGCCGCTGACACAAGAAGCCATGCTGTGTCGCCTGTGTCGGGTGCGGGCGCCTCATCGGCAAATGCCGAAAA
>NZ_SMGG01000001.1 GCF_004339245.1 Seleniivibrio woodruffii | reverse complement strand
GTCAGCCCTACTCCTGTCATGCTCTGTTTGAACTGACCGGGAGTCGTCTGCATGGACCAGTTGTCGGGGGTTGTGTAGCCGTCCGCCTCAAAGGCGCTGGCAACACCGACCGAGCCAAGCAGAAGGACTGTTATAAACAGACTGCTCAACAAATGTCGCATGGTTCCTCCTTGTAGGTGATTTAATCAATACAAAACAAATGTACAAAAAATACAGCGTTTATCTTGATATTCAGGTCATTACCACCAAGCAAGTTAAGGAATGGTTAAGAAAGTTAAGAAATTATAATTGATATCGAAATTTTCTATAGCTGAAATATAGACAAAAAAAAGGCGGAGGAAATATCCTCCGCCTGATCTTAAGTGACGTTTATGCCTTCGGTTTGAAGAAGATCGAAGGTACGGTGTCGCCGGATGCCAGCGTGTTGCCGTTGGAGTCCTTATCTGTCTGCGGGAAGCCTACAACAGTGCGAACTGCTGTGGGATATTTCGCCGCGATGGCCTCGGCTGTGCCGAAATCAAGCGCACGCTGAGGACAGGATGCTACGCATGAAGGCTGAAGGCCTTCTGCCTGTCTGTCCCAGCACATTGTACATTTCTGCATGGGGTGAGCCACTGCCCAGCTTGCCTGTTTTACAGGTTCGCTTGCATCGTCGGCAAACTGAGGTGCACCATAAGGACACGCAACAGCACAAGCCTTGATGGACTGGCAGAGGTCACGGTTGACGATAACGATACCGTCTTCCGCACGCTTATAGATAGCTCCCACGGGGCAAGCCGCTGTACATGCAGGATTTGCGCAATGGTTGCAGGATACTACGAGGTTGAAAACCTTAACATCAGGGAACGTGCCGACTTCCGTGTCTGAAAGTCTTCTCCATCTTGCCTCGCCGGGCTTAACGTCGTTCCAGTCTTTGCATGCCACCACGCAGGCGTGACAGCCCATGCATCTATTCTGATCAAAGTAAAATGCCATCTGTTTAACAGCCATTTGAGTCCTCCCTGTTAAGCCTTAGTGATCTTCACACGGCAGTCGTTAGCAAGTGTCATACCCTGGCATATCCTTGAGGGACGTGCGTGGGTCAGTGTGTTGGCGCATCCGCCCACGTCCACACCGCCTTCTTTGCTGTGCCATGAGCCCTGTCCGATGCAGAGAACCTGCGCAGGAACACGGTTGGTCACAACAGTAGAAGCGTATATCTTGCCTCTGTCGTTTTCGATGAGCACTCTGTCGCCTGTTGTCAGACCAAGTGCGCTTGCATCGATCGGGTTGATCCACACGGGTTCATACACACCGTCTTCCCATGTCTTCACAGCGCCGTTGTTAGCGGCTTTTCTGGTTTCGGGAAGGAATGCGGGGTTACCGTGGATATCTTGTTTAAAGTTCTCGTTCAGGTACGCAACGCTGTTCAGAGTTGAGTGTGAACGATACATAACGTGCCATGTGTGCAGCGTATAGGTGTAGCCTGCCGCCTCTCTGTTTGTAAGGTCGGGGTGGCTTCCGTCCGCATGACGTCCTTCAACAGAGGGGATATACATGGGGATGGGGTATACGAATCTCATAGCGTTTGAGCCTGCGGGACGTTTTGCATCCCTTATCAGACCGCCGTTCTCAAGAGTACCGAAAGGATCGATGTTGTTGTAGTGACGTGCCTGATAGTCTTCCATCATCCACTGAGCATAGGCCTCAAATTTACCTGAGGGTGTGCTGAGGGGGTTAGCCGCAGGGTTGTTCCTGAACGACTGATATTTGATGGTTATAGGCAGGTTGCCTTTCCAGATACCCTTCTCTTTAAACTCGTCATAGCTGATGTTGTATCTGCCGGCAGTTACACCCGCAGCCCATCCGGCCGCAAGTCTGTCTTCCATTGTCTTGCCGTCTCTGTACTGAGCTTCAAGACCAAGTGAGCCTGCGATACCGGCGCAGATGTCATATTCAGATCTGACTTCGCCGGGAGCTTCGAGAACCTGAGGAACGCAAAGAACCTCTTCGCTGAACCAGCCGGTTGAAGCGCCGGGTTTTTCCATCTGCATTGTGCCGGGAAGAACATAGTCACACATCATAGCCGAAGAGGTCATGAAGTGGTCGCAAGTTACCAGCAATTCGCATTTTGTCTTGTCAGACAGAATGGATTTGGAAAGGTTTACGTCGCCGGACTGGTTCGCAAGAACGTTACCGGAGAAGTTGAAGATACATTTGATACCTTTCTGCAGAGCCTTTACCTGTCCGTCGTTCCAGCGTGATGTTCCGGTTCCGCCGTTTTCAACAGCGTCAAGCCAGATGAACACGGGAATTGTGTTCTTAGTATCGTTTGCATAGAAAGCTGTTGTGGTCATCTCTGTTGCGTCATACAGCACAGGTGTCATTGCAGCTGAAACGGGGTTGGAAAGACCCATACCGTTTGCGGGGCCGGATACCCAGCTCCAGGGCTGCATGCCGTAGCTGCATCCGGGTGCTCCGAAGTTCTTTGTGATTACAGAAAGAACTCTGAGCAGCCATACTGCCTGCTCGGACTCTGAGTGACGCTGGAAGCCTGAACCGTTCCAGATAGTACATTTCTTATCCAGAAGAGTGTCGGCCATTTCACGTATTTTCGCAGCGGGAACGCCTGTGATGGCTGATGCCCACTCGGGAGTTTTAGGAATCTGACCGTAAATAGGTGCACGTTTTCCGGCAAGAGGATCTGTCATGGGGCCGGAAGTGTTTACGTTATATCCGATAGTGTTGGGATAGATAGATGCTGCGCCGTTTTCAGCGTGCTGAACGTTACCCATTACATATGCGGAAAGAGATGCGCCGTTGGGAACAACGTATGTTCCTGCGGCAACTGATGCCTGATATGATGTTGCAGCGGGATCATCAAAGAAACCGTGAAGGTGAGATTTGATGAACGCTACGTCAAGGTCAACATTTCTTGTGGTAAGCAGGTGATGCATCATACCGAGGATAAGAGCGGCATCTGTTGTGGGAGCGAGTGTTACAAGCTCATCAGCAACTGTTGCAGCTGTTTTTGAAACTCTGGTGTCGATTGCGGTCATAGGAATGCCGCGCTCTTTAGCCTGAGTCAGATACCAGCCGGACTGTGTTCCCCAGATTGCCTCGTGGCCGTTGTATGACCAGAGGAAAACGTGTTCAGCGTTGACAATGTCGCCTCTGCTGTTTCCTTCGGGGATATATCCTGCGCCTTCGGTAAATGTTGCAACGTGGTCAAGAGCCGGCCATGAGTAGTCGTCTCTGTAGGGCAGTGAACCGCCGAGCATGTTGAAAAGTCTGCCCACGGATGCTCCGGCCCATCCGGTTGAGTCACCGGAACCGTAAATTGCGTGAAGTGAACGTGCGCCGTGAGTGTCAACGATACTCTTAAGTTTCTGTCCGATCTCTGTGAAGGCCTGCTCCCATGAGATTCTTACGAAACCGTTAACGTCGCCTCTGTTTCCTGTCTGCTTCAGAGGATACAGAAGTCTGTCCTGACGGTAGAACCACTGCTTTCTGGAGCGGCATCTTACGCAGGAACGTCTCTGGGGATCGTTTGCAGTCGTACCCAGTGAGTTATTGTCGGGGTTTTCATCTGTGACGATACGCTTTACAACGCCGTCCTTGATGTAATATTTGCTGGAACAGCGGCCGCCGCAGTTGTGAGGTGTTGATCCCATAACAGCTCTTTCTGTTATCTTGGGAACCTCAACTGTGGTGTCCTCTTCCATGTATGTCTTGCCGCCGCCTCCGCCGCCGCAACCATAAAGGGCGGCTGTAGCTCCCGCCACGCTCGCTCCCTTAAGGAACGTACGGCGGGTGAAGGATGTGCTGTTCAGAAGTTTCTCTTTAAAGCTCATTGTTTAACTCCCTATTTGCTGTACTGATTTGGTGCATGCGCTGTCTTATGGCATGTAAAGCAGGTTGTCTCCTGTACAGGGAAGTGACAGCCTGTGGTGCAGTGACGGTTAAGAGGCTCACGCCAGCCCGGTCGGTGGCTGGA